>NZ_DASRBZ010000292.1:0-3432 GCF_035653355.1 Mycobacterium sp.
AGCACCCCGGCCGCATGAATCACCGCACTCAACGGCCACTGCACCGGAATATCGGAAATCACCTTCGCCAACGCCTGCCGATCCGCCGCATCACAAGCCACCACCCGCACCTGCGCCCCGGATTCACCCAACTCACCCACCAACTCGCCGGCCCCCGGCGCCTCCACACCACGGCGGCTCACCAACACCACATGCCGCACCCCATGGCGGGCAACCACATGCCGGGCCAGCGCCGAACCCGCCATCCCCGTGCCACCGGTGATCAACACCGTGCCCGCCGCCCACACATCCGGCATGGTCAACACCACCTTGCCGACATGACGGGCCTGACTCAAATACCGCAACGCCGCCGGCGCCCGCCGAATATCAAACCCCGTCACCGGAAGCGGGCGCAGGACCCGAGCAGCGAACATCGTGGTCAGGTCGGTGAGAATGCGCTGGATCCCGTCGGCGCCGGCCTCGAACAGGTCGAAGGCGCGGTAGCGCACGCCCGGGCGTTGTTGGGCCACCACTCCGGGGTCGCGGATGTCGGTCTTGCCCATTTCCAAGAAGATCCCGCCGGGCGCGACCAGTCGCAGTGAGGCGTCGACGAACTCGCCGGCCAGCGAATCGAGCACGACGTCCACGCCGCGCCCGCCGGTGACGCTCCGGAACTTGTCCTCGAACTCCAGGCTGCGGGAATCGGCGATGTGGTCGTCGTCGAAACCCATGGCGCGCAAGGTGTCCCACTTGCCACGGCTGGCGGTGGCGAACACCTCCAGCCCCCAATGGCGGGCCAACTGCACCGCGGCCATGCCCACCCCGCCGGTAGCGGCGTGGATCAACACGCGCTGCCCGGGTTGGACGTCAGCCAGCCACGACAACGCGTAGTAAGCGGTGGCGAACACGACGGAGACTGTGGCGGCGTCGGCGTACGACCATCCCGCCGGGACTTTCATCAGCAACCGCTCGTCGGTGATCGCCAAGGTGCCGGTGCCTTCCGGGAAGAGCCCCATCACTCGGTCACCGACCGCGAAACCCCGATCGCCGGAGGCGCTTTCAACGACGACGCCGGCGGCTTCGATGCCCATGACCGCGTCGTCGTCGGGGTAAAGACCGAGGGTGATCATGACGTCACGGAAGTTGGCAGCGATGGCCTGCGTCGCAACCCGCACCTGGCCCGACTGCAGCGGTGTATCGGCGTCGGGAATCGGTTCGAGTATCACGTTGTCGAAGGTGCCGGCGCTGGTAAGCCCTAGCCGCCAAGGCCGGTCCGCCGGCGGCACCAACAAGCCGTCGACGGCCCGGCTGCCATGCACGCGCGGAATTTGCACCACACCACCGCGGAGGCACACCTGCGGCTCACCGGCCGCCAGGATCGACGCCACTGCGGCGTCGTCGATCGGCGCGTCGACGTCGGCCAGCACCAACCGGCCGGGATGCTCGGTTTGCGCCGACCGCACCAATCCCCATACCGCCGCTCCGGCCAAATCCGTGATTGTCTCCCCCGCGAGCGCGATCGCGCCGCGGGTAACCACCACCAGCATGCTGGCACCGTCGCGGGCCAGCCAAGACTGCACCACCGTCAACGCCGCATGCGTAGCCGCGTAGACCCCGGCCAATCCCTCCACTGGCTCAGACTCGAAAATATATGTGGCAACGGGAGATTCGGGTGACTCGGCCGCGTCGGGGCCGGGCCAGTGCTCCCAGGACACGGGTGCCGGCGACGCTGAGGGGTGCGGTGACCAGTCCACCTCGAACAGCCGGTCCGGACCCGAGCCTGACAACGCTGCTCGCAACTGTTCACCAGTGACCGGGCGGGCCACCATCGCGCCCACCGACAACACCGGCAAACCCAACCCATCGGTGAGCTCGATCGACACCGACGACGGCCCGACCGGCACGATGCGTGCCCGCACCGCCGACGCGCCAGCGGCATGCAAGCACACCCGCTGCCAGGAGAACGGCACCAGTACCCCGCCGTCGACGCCGTCGGCTTCACCGGCCACCAGCAGTGCATGCAACGCCGCATCCAAGATCGCCGGATGAACCCCGAAGCCTGCCGGCGAAACTTCCGCGTCCGCCGGCAACGCCACTTCGGCGAACACCTCGTCGCCGCGGCGCCACACCGCCGTCAGTCCCTGGAACGCTGGCCCGTACCCATACCCGCGTGCCGTCAACCGCTCGTAACAATCGGCCAGGTCGACCGGCGCAGCACCGGGCGGCGGCCACGCCGACAACTCGGTGCCCGGCTCGGCTGTTCCGGCGCGCACGATTCCTTCGGCGTGCAGCACCCAGCCCGAGCCGGTGGCGGAACGCGAAAATACGGACACCTCACGAGAACCCGACTGATCGGCGCCGCCCACGACCACCTGGACGGCAACCGAGCCCGTTGCCGGCACCACCAACGGCGCCGCCAACATCAGTTCCTCGACGACACCGCACCCGACTTGGTCGCCGGCGCGGATCACCAGCTCCACAAAACCGGCTCCGGGGAAGATCACCACACCTTCGACGGCGTGATCGGCCAACCATGCCTGCGAGGACACCGAGAGCCGACCAGTCAAGACCACCCCACCCGAGGTCGGCAATTCCACGACCGCACCCAGCAACGGATGGTCGCTGGCCGAAAGCCCCAGACCGGCAGCGTCGGCCGCTGCGCCGTCACTGGAAAGCCAAAACCGCCGCCGCTCAAAGGCATACGTCGGCAACTCGAGAAACCTGCCGCCGGGCAGCATGGCGCGCCAGTCAACGCTCAGCCCTGATACAAAGGCTTGGCCCACCGCGTTGGTCAGGCTCGCGGGTTCCGGGCGGTCTTTACGCAGCATCGGCACTGAGATGAGCTCGGCATCCGGCAGCGACTCCTCGATGGAGGTCGTCAAGCCGCCGCCGGGCCCTACCTCGAGGAAACGGTTGGCCCCAGCCGAGTGTGCGAAGCGAACGCTGTCGGCGAAGCGCACCGCTTCTCGGATGTGGCGTGTCCAGTACTGCGGTGACGCGAAATCGTCGCTCGCCATCTCGCCGGTCAGATTCGAGATGATCGGCATGGTGGGCTGTCCGATGGCGAGTCCGGCAGCGACCGTTTGGAACTCCTCGATCATCGGCTCCATCAACGGCGAGTGGAAGGCGTGAGAGACCGCGAGCCGGTGCACCCGGCGGCCCTGTTCCCGCAGCTGTTCCGCGACGGCGGTGACGGCCTCTTCGGCGCCCGAGACCACCACCGATCGCGGACCGTTGACTGCGGCGATGCCTACCTCGGCGCTCAGCAGTGGCAGCACTTCGTCTTCGGTGGCCTGCACTGCGACCATCGCCCCGCCATCGGGCAGGGCTTGCATGAACCGGCCGCGGGCAACGACCAATACCGCTGCGTTCTCCAGCGAGAGGACCCCGGCGACATGCGCGGCGGTCAGCTCGCCTACCGAATGGCCCATCACGTAATCGGGCTTGATACCC
>NZ_DASRBZ010000293.1:0-4725 GCF_035653355.1 Mycobacterium sp.
TGCCAGCGAACATCGCGAAGTTGGCCAGCGCCGTGATCACCGACGCCAACGCGCCCGCCACACACGAGATCAAGATGTCGCGGTTGTAGACGTGGGAAAGCTCGTGGCCGAGCACGGCCCGCAGCTCGCGTTCGTTGAGGATGCGCAAAATGCCGGTGGTGCAGAACACCGCAGCGTGACGCGGGTTGCGCCCGGTGGCAAACGCATTGGGTGCGGTGGTGTCGCTGATGTAGAGCCGCGGCATCGGCTGGTGCGCGGCCGTGGCCAGCTCGCGCACGATCCGGTACATCGCCGGCGCCTGTACCTCCGACACCGGTACGGCGTGCATCGCGCGCAACGCCAGCTTGTCGCTGTTGAAATAGGTGTAGACGTTCATCCCGACGGCGAACAGCACCGCCAGCAACAACCACGTCTTGCCGAACAGGCCGCCGACAAACACGATCAGCGCCGACATGCCGACCAGCAGCGCGAACGTCTTGAACGTGTTGTGATGCGGATGCCAGGTCATCAGCCTCCTCCTCTACACACGCTGGTTAAACGTCTGATGCGTCCCCGCAGGTTCCGAACTAACCGTGCCGGTTGACGGTGTAGTCGACCAGCGTGGCCAGCGCTTGGCGGCCCGCGACGTCGGGCAGCTTCGCCAGCTCGTCCCGCGCCTCAGCCGCATATCGCGCCACCGTCTCCTTGGCCTTGGCCATCCCTGGCGAGGCCCGCAGCAGCGCGAGCGCCTCGGCCAGCACTGCGTCATCGTCGACCGGGCCGGCCAGCAGCTCGCGTAGCCGATCAGCTTCCGGACCGCTGTCCTGCAGCGCGTAGAGCACCGGCAACGTGTGTACCCCTTCGCGCAGATCGGTGCCGGGCACCTTGCCGGACTCGTCGGGGTCGCTGTCGATGTCGATGATGTCGTCGGAGATCTGAAACGCCGTGCCGACGATGCCGCCCAGCCGGCTCAAGCGCTCGATCTGGTCGTCGTCGGCGCCCGAGAACGTCGCACCGAACCGGCCCGCCGCCGAAATCAGGCACGCCGTCTTTTCGTGCACCACCTTCAGATAGTGCTCGATCGAATCCACCCCCTCGGCGGCGCCGCGGGTTTCTCGCATCTGCCCGGTCACGAGCTGGGCGAACGTCTCGGCGATCACCCGCACCGCGTCCGGACCCAGCAGCGACACCAGCCGCGAGGCCGTCGCGAACAGGTAGTCGCCGGCCAGGATCGCGATGTTGTTGCCCCAGCGCGCGTTGGCGCTTTGCGCGCCGCGGCGCACCTGCGCCTCGTCCATCACGTCGTCGTGGTACAGCGTCGCCAGATGCACCAGCTCGATCACCGCGCCGGCGATCGTGACCTCCCGGGCCTCCGGATTCGGGCCGAGTTGCGCCGACAGCACCGTGAACAGCGGACGAAACCGCTTGCCGCCGGCCTCGAACAGGTGCAGCACCGCCTCAGTCAGCAGGTCGTCGCTGCCGCGCAGCTCGGTCTCCATCAGCTGCTCGATGCGGTCGACGCCGTCGCGCACGCTCGCGGCAAACGCGGCGTCGCCGAAGTCAAAGCCCGCCACCACAGTCGCCGGAGTCCTCACGGCACCAACATACTGGTGAGCATGGGCAGCAGAGCCGACGTGGTCGCGGTGGGCGCCGGGCCGGCCGGGTCCGCGGCGGCCGCCTGGGCCGCGCGGGCCGGCCGCGACGTGCTGGTCATCGACTCGGCCAGCTTCCCCCGCGACAAGGCCTGCGGCGACGGGCTGACCCCGCGCGCGGTGGCTGAGCTGGAGCGGCTGGGCTTAGGCGAGTGGCTGGACGCCCGGATTCGGCATCACGGGTTGCGGATGAGCGGGTTCGGCGGCGACGTGGAGGTGGCCTGGCCCGGCCCGTCGTTCCCGTCGACGGGCAGCGCGGTGGCCCGCGTAGAACTCGACGACCGGATCCGCAAAGTGGCCGAGGACTCCGGGGCTCGGATGCTGCTGGGCGTGAAAGCTGTTGGTGCCCATCACGATTCGCGCGGCCGCGTCCGGTCGGTGGTCCTGGCCGACGGTTCCGAGGTGGGCTGCGGTGAGCTGATCGTCGCCGACGGGGCGCGCTCGCCGCTGGGCCGCAAACTCGGCAGGCGCTGGCATCAGGACACGGTGTATGGCATCGCTGCCCGCGGTTATCTGGCCACCCCACGCAGCGACGAACCGTGGCTGACGTCACACGTGGAAGTCCGCTCCCCCGACGGCGCGGTCCTGCCCGGCTACGGCTGGATTTTCCCGCTGGGCAACGGCGAGGTGAACATCGGCGTGGGAGCGATGTCGACCTCGAAACGGCCCGCCGAGCTGGCGTTGCGGCCGCTGATGTGCTACTACGCCGACCTGCGCCGCGACGAGTGGGGGTTTATCGGGCAGCCGCGGTCGATGTCGTCGGCGCTGCTGCCGATGGGCGGCGCGGTGTCGGGGGTGGCCGGGCCGAACTGGATGCTGATCGGCGATGCCGCGGCCTGCATCAACCCGTTGAACGGCGAAGGCATCGACTACGGGCTGGAGGCCGGGCGGCTGGCCGTCGAGCTGCTGGGCTCCGGTGATCTCTCGCAGGCGTGGCCCAACGTGCTGCAACGCCACTACGGCCGCGCATTTTCGGTGGCGCGGCGGCTTGCGTTGCTGCTGACGTTTCCGCGGTTCCTGCCGACGGCGGGCCCGGTGGCGATGCGTTCGACGACGCTGATGAACGTCGCGGTGCGGGTGATGGCCAACCTGGTCACCGACGAGGACGCCGACATGGTGGCGCGGATATGGCGCGGCGGCGGCGTGCTGTCCCGGCTGGTGGACCGCCGCAAGCCATTCAGCTAGGCGGTTTATGCGCGGCGTGCAGCGCGACGATCCCGCCGGTTAGGTTGCGCCATCGCACGCCTGACCATCCGGCCTGTGAAATGCGCTGCGCCAGCGCGGCTTGGTCCGGCCAGGCCCGGATCGACTCGGCTAGATAGACATACGCGTCCGGATTGCTCGACACTGCGCGCGCAAGGCGTGGCAGCGCCTGCATCAGGTACTCCTTGTAGACGGTGGAAAACAGCGGATTGGTCGGCGTGGAGAATTCACACACCACCAGCCGGCCCCCCGGTCTCGTCACCCGCGCCATCTCGTGCAGCGCCGCCTGCTGGTCGACGACATTGCGCAGCCCGAAACTGATTGTGACAGCGTCGAATACGCCGTCATGGAACGGCAGCCGGGTCGCGTCACCGGCGACCTTCGGCACCAACCGGGCGCGGCCTGCCCTGAGCATGCCGACCGAAAAATCCACCGCCACACACCATGCGCCGGACTTGGACAACTCCACCGTCGAGACAGCTGTACCCGCAGCCAGATCCAGCACTCGCTCGCCGGGCCCCACCCGCAGTGCGGCCCGGGTGGCGCGGCGCCAGTAGCGGTCCTGCCCGAGCGACAGCACGGTGTTGGTCAGGTCGTAGCGGCGCGCGACCCCGTCGAACATCGACGCAACATCATCTGGGTTTTTGTCGAGGCTCGCGCGGCTCACGTCGAAGACGCTACGCCAGGCCGGGCAATCAGGCCGCTGCCTCCCGGCGGGTCTGTAACACCGCGTCGTAGTGGCCGAGCAGCTCGTCGCAGATGGCCGACCAGCTGCGGTGCAACACACTACGCCGAGCGGCCGCCGAATAGCGTGGTCGTTCGTCGACAAGGTGCGCGACGGCGGTGGGCAGCCGCGCCTCGAATTCGTCCACTGGTAGCAGCAGACCGGTGCGCCACGGGGTGACCAGGTCGCGTGGTCCGCCGGCGTCGGGGGCGATGACCGGCAGCCCCGACGCCAGCGCTTCTTGCACGGCTTGGCAAAACGTCTCGTGCTCACCGGTATGCACGAAGACGTCCATGCTGGCGTACGCCGCGGCGAGGTCCTCGCCGTAGAGTGCGCCGGTGAAAACAGCTGTGGGCATCAAGGTTTCAAGCTTGGCGCGGTCGACTCCGTCGCCGACGACAACGAGCTGCACTGTGTGGTCGCGTGCCAGCGCCGCGAGCCGGTCGGCGCGTTTCTCCGGCGCCAGCCGGCCCACGAAGCCGACGATCACCTTGCCGTCCGGCGACCAGCGACGCCGCAGTGCCTCGTCGCGCCCCGACGGCGCGTAACGAATCACGTCGACACCGCGTGCCCATTGATACACCCGGGGAACTCGGTGTGCTGCAAGCGATTCCATCGCAGACGTGGACGGCGCCAGCGTGCGGTCGGCGTGGCGGTGCAGATGACTGATCCACGCCCATGCCGCCCGCGATGCCAGCCCCAGCCCGTAGCTGGACGCGAAACCCGCGACGTCGGTTTGAAATACCGCCACCGTCGGCACTTCGAGGCGGCGGGCGGCCTGCAGCCCGCCGTAGCCGAGCAGCGCCGGCGACGCCAGATGCACCACGTCGGGCTCGAATCCGCGAAGCACCCGCAGCATTCGGGGCAACGGCACACCGAGCGGCAACGACGTGATCTTCGGGAACATCCGCGACGGCGCCCGGTGCACCCGGATTCCGTCGTGGATACGCTCGGCGCGGGGTTGGCCGGGCGGGTTGTCGGGCGCGACCACCAGGGCCTCATGCCCGGTGCGGCGTAGATGCTCCAGAATCCGCACTACGGAGTTGCTGACACCGTTGACATTGGGCAAAAACGACTCGGCGACGATCGCAACGCGCACGCCTCCACGGTGTCAGCGCTGCTTGTCGATAAGGTTGCCGACGGGCATACGGGGCACGAAATCTGGTG
>NZ_DASRBZ010000294.1:0-3840 GCF_035653355.1 Mycobacterium sp.
TACCGCAACACCGTCGGCGTGTGGTTCCGCAGCCTGGCCACATTTCATCCCAACGTCCGGGCGATCACCAGCGCACCGTTTCTTTATCAACTGCACGCGGCAGCAGCCTGGGCAATCTTCATCGTTTGGCCGTTCAGCCGCCTGGTGCACGCGTGGAGTTACCCGCTGTGGTATCTGTGGCGGCCCTACATCGTCATCCGCAGCCGGGTCGCCGACCGACCGCACGAGCCCGGTACCAGCGGGCGACGGTGGCGCAAAATCGGTGTCCCCTACTAAGACAAGGCCCGACCGTGGAGCAGATTAACGGAGTCCGTGAAGCGGTACGGACCCTCAACCCCGGGTATTTCGCACTGGTCATGGCCACCGGCATCGTGTCGATCGCGATGTATCACCATCGCGCGTATTCACTCTCGGTTGCACTGCTGTGGCTGACCGGGCTCACTTACGTTGTCCTTGTCATCCTCAGTGGCGCACGAATCACTCTGTACCGCAAAGACGTTGGCGAGGACTTGGGCAATCCCGGCCGCGCTTTCGGGCTCTTTACCTTCGTCGCCGCCACCGACGTCCTCGGTACCCGGCTCGCGGTCGACACCCACTACCGGCTCGCGTTCGCACTGCTGGTCGTCGGCTGGCTGAGCTGGCTGGTCCTGGGCTACCTGGTGCCCTGGACGGCAGTGCTGCGGCATCGTCACCAGCCCGTGCTTCAGGCCGCGAACGGCACCTGGTTCATCTTTGTCGTCGCCAGTCAGTCTCTCGCGGTGCTCGCGGCCGTGGTGGAACCTGCACTCGGAAACGAACGCCGGGAATTGGCTCTACTGGCAGTGTTCTCGTGGTCGGTCGGCGTGTTCCTGTACGGCGGTACCGGTGTCCTGGTCACCGCCCGCATGCTGCTCTACCCGCTGCGGCCAGAAGACCTCAACCCGCAGTACTGGGTCTCAATGGGCGCGACGGCGATCACCGTTTTGGCCGGTGCACGCATCGTCGAGATGGCCAACGCGCCGATGGTCGCTGCTACCCGAGGGCTGATCGCGGGAACCTCGGTTGTCTTCTGGGCCTTCGGCACCTGGTTGCTGCCGCCGCTGGTTGCCGCCGGCATTTGGAAACACATCATCCACCGCATCCCACTGCGCTACGAAGCAGGACTCTGGAGTGTGGTGTTCCCGCTGGGCATGTACGGAGTCGGCGGGCACTACCTCGGGCGGGCCGACCATCTGCCGCTGGTCAAGCACATCAGCGACGTCGAGAGCTGGATTGCCTTGGCGGCGTGGGCAATCACATTTGTGGCAATGTTGCACCACCTGGTGACCACCGTCGGTGGAGCGGCATATATGCGCGCTAAGCGGAGGGCTGCTCCGGCGGGGCGAAGGCCCACTTATCGGGATTCCTCTGCGAGTACACCACCGGCATCAGTTGACCCATCGTCGGCCACTTATCGACATTGACGACCATGCGCTGATAAACCGTGTGCTCGTTGACCGTCGGCCCGTTGATGACTCCGGTGATCGTCACATACTGATCACCAGTCGCATCGGGTCGCGGGCTGACGCCAGTGACCAGCAGCGTGCCGCTTACCGCGTCTGTACCGGGGCCGCGTCGCACGAACCGCGGGGCCAGCAACACCGCCAACGCCCCAATCAGCAAGAAAAGCACACCGATTTCCCAGCCCACATGGCCATGGTAGGACTGCTGCATGGGCCGCGCCGACGACGATGACCTTGCGCTGGCGTTGACGCTCGCCGACCGCGCGGACGCGGTGACATTGGACCGCTTCGGCGCGCTGGATCTGCAGGTCGAGACCAAACCGGATCTGACACCGGTCACTGATGCGGATAGAGCGGTCGAATCAGAGTTACGCGAAGCGCTGCGACGCCACCGGCCCGACGACAGCGTTTTAGGAGAAGAATCCGGCGGCGGCGCAACGTGTTTCAGTGGCCGGCAGTGGATCATCGACCCGATCGACGGCACCAAGAACTTCGTGCGCGGAGTGCCGGTGTGGGCGACCTTGATCGCGTTGCTCGACGACGGAGTGCCGTCGGTCGGGGTGGTCAGCGCGCCGGGGCTACGCCGACGGTGGTGGGCAGCTCACGGCGCTGGCGCATTCGCTGCCGCCGCCGGCTCGCCGCCACGCCGGCTGTCGGTGTCCTCGGTGGCGCAACTGGGGTCGGCGAGCCTGTCGTTCTCCAGCCTGTCGGGATGGGCGCAGCTCGGATTACGGGAACGCTTCCTCGCGCTGACCGACGCGGTGTGGCGAGTGCGCGCCTACGGCGACTTCTGGTCCTACTGCCTGGTGGCCGAGGGGGCGGTCGACGTCGCCACCGAACCGGAGGTGTCGGTGTGGGACTTGGCGCCGCTAGACATTCTGGTGCGCGAAGCGGGCGGGACATTCACCGGTCTCGACGGCAGCGCCGGCCCGCACGGCGGCAGCGCGGTGGCGACGAACGGGTTGCTGCACGACGAGGTGCTGAGGCGACTGCGCGCGTAATCTGGCGGCGAGCAGGCCATGAGTGATCCGTTCACGATCGCGACCAAACACTGGCACCGCCTCGACGACGGCCGGATCCAGTGTGACGTTTGCCCGCGCGCCTGCAAGCTGCACGCGGGCCAGCGGGGACTGTGTTTCGTCCGGGCCCGCATCGACGACCAGATCAAGCTCACCAGCTACGGACGCTCCAGCGGATTCTGCGTCGACCCGATCGAGAAGAAGCCTTTGAACCACTTCCTGCCCGGTTCGGCGGTGCTGTCGTTCGGCACAGCGGGTTGCAACCTGGCCTGCAAGTTCTGCCAGAACTGGGATATCTCCAAGTCCCGCGAGATCGACACGCTCGCCAGGCGCGCCACGCCGGAGGACATCGCTCGTGTCGCCGACGAATTGGGTTGCCGCAGCGTTGCTTTCACGTACAACGACCCGACGATCTTTTGGGAATACGCCGCTGATGTCGCGGATGCCTGCCATAACCGGGGCATCAAAGCGGTGTCGGTGACCGCGGGCTATATGTGTCCGGCGCCCCGGGCGGAGTTCTATAGGCACATCGATGCCGCCAACGTCGACCTCAAAGCGTTCACCGAGGACTTCTACCGGCGAGTGTGCGTCGGGCACCTCAACGACGTGCTTGACACCTTGTGCTATCTGCGCCACGAAACCGATGTGTGGTTCGAAATCACCACTCTGCTCATTCCCGGACGCAATGACAGCGACGCCGAAATCGCCGCGGAGTGCGAGTGGATCCGCGAGAACCTCGGCATCGACGTGCCGGTGCACTTCACCGCATTTCACCCGGACTACAAGATGATTGACACGCCGCCGACGCCGCCGGCCACCCTCACTCGGGCCCGACGCATCGCGCTTGATGCAGGCCTGCAGTTCGTCTACACGGGCAATGTCCACGACGCCGACGGCGGCACCACGTCATGTCCCGGGTGCGGTGCGGCCGTCGTGGTACGCGACTGGTATGCGATGCGGCATTACGCGCTGACCGATGATGGGCGCTGCCAGGCGTGCGGCTATCGGTTACCCGGCGTTTTTGATGGGCCGGCCGAAGGCTGGGGCCCGCGACGGCTACCCATCTGGGCAAACCTGTCGCAGGTGTGAACTAGTTAACAGTCCTCGCTATCTTACTCCGGAGTAAGATAGGGTCATCGCAATGCCCCAACGACCGAGGCTGCTGACATGACCAACACGTCCACCACCAACGGCTCGCCCGCACGCGCCAAGAAAACCGGCCGCAAGACCGCTGTCGGCGAATACAAGCACAAGCGGACCGGCATCGATATCGCGCTGGGCCTGCTTACTCCCATCGTCGGCCAGGAGTTCCTGGACAAGTACAACCTGCGTGATCCGCT
>NZ_DASRBZ010000295.1:0-8822 GCF_035653355.1 Mycobacterium sp.
TCTGCAACTGCCAGTCGAGCAGGTTCTGTACCGTGGCCGGATCGGCCACGAGCTGCTGCCGGACGGCCTCTTGCGACTCCATCAGCTTCTCGACAGCGAGGGCAACACCCGTTGAGAGTGCGGTGGGTGAGCTGGCTGGAACCCCGAGATCGTTCGCCGCCGCCTTGACGCCCATGGCCAGGGCGCTCGTCGGCAGCGTGAAGCCGTCAATGCTCACCGCCAACGTCGATGGGATCATGGAGCAGTCCACAGTGGGGTTGTTCGCACTCGGCTCCATGCACCAGCCTGAGGTCGCAGCTTGGGCCGCGGCCTGTTGCCAGGTCTGATTCGCACGAATCGACGCCTGGACCGAGGCACCGGCTTCGAGGCTGGATGGCGAGCCGCCGGTGCTCCACGACGCACTGCCGCTGGCCGCATGCGGCCAGTGGAGCGGCAGAGTCGGCGACTTCCACGGATGGCCGGTTCCCACCAGGCTGTCGGCATGTGCCCCCAGCGCTCCGCCGATACCAGCGACGGCAACAGCGCCGAGAATGGCGACACGGATGCGGCGACGGGCCGTCAGCCGACGGGCGACACGAAGGATTCTAGTTGCCATAGTTGTTCGTCCCCACGACGATCTGCGTCCAGCCGCTGGCCGAATCGCCGCCGTCATTCTGATCGGTCTGCGCGTTGTTGATGATCCCCGGGTCCCAATACTCCTCGTCGGTGGGAGTGCTCCAGCAGTCGACGACGTCGTATTGCCCGTTCTTGTTGCAGTTGTTCTCCGGCGAGGCGGTGACGTCGGTGTTCTCGTACGCGCTGTCGCTGTAGTGCCACCACTCCCAATGCTGGTTGTCGCTTTCCAGCAGACTCGGGTCCCATTGGTACGGCATCCCCGGGTCGGAGCCTCGGGAAATGTCAATCGCGCCCCCGTCGTAGCCGTAGTCGGCGTAGTAGCTGCCGCAGGGCACGTCCCATTGGTAGCACTCGCCACCCTGCTGCTGGCCCGCATTGGTGGCGCCGTAGTCGTACGTCGTCACCTGCTCGCTGCCGGTGACCCACACGTTGTAGTTCACCGGCTGATAGCCGTAGCAGTATTCGGGATCACCGTACGAGTCCTCGCCGCACTGGTACTCGTACTCGATGGAAGCCGTCCACGTGACGTTCTGCCCGTTCACGTAGGCGTTGTGGTTGATGTAGGCGTCCTCGTTGCCACCGCCCCATTGGTCGGCTCGGGCTGGCAGCACCGTGCCGAGGGCGGCCACCAGGACCGTTGCGCAAGCGATGAGCGCGCGGGTGCGCAGAGACCGTCTCATGAGTTGAAGACCTCGATGCAACTGCCGTTCGGGTTGTATCCTGCCTTGTAGCTCGTCAGGCAGAGTTCGATGTTGCGGTTCCCGAAGGTGCCCGCGGACGACGAGGAGGTCGTGAACACGGTTGCGGTATTCGTCACCGCGTGCGTGCCGGACGACCAGATCACCTGGTTCGTGGTCGCATCGAACCATGTCCAGGTGAAATCGAGCTCGTCGACCTGGTCGCTGCAAGCAGCAGAGCCGTCAACCTCCAGAGTTTGGACTGTCCCACTTCCGTAGACGCTGACGAGGACGCCGCGACAGACGATGGGTGCAATTGGTGGGACGTCCGCGCTGCTCGCGGCTCGTGCCACAGGCGTCATCGTCCAGCCACCGGCTCCAACCGGCACCGGCGCTGCGGCGGCCGCGTCGCAAGCGCCGAGCAGCGCCAGTGCGATCGTCGTGATGCTCACGGCCGATCTGAGCAGGTATCTCCTGATCATGTCTCGCTCCTATGGATAGAGAAGAACACGGTGAATTCTCCGATGATGGTTGAAGTTGCTACGTGCGCCCGGCTCGGCCTTAGCCGACGACCGTGCCGTAGGCGTAGTCGTAGTGGACGAAGTACGTTGTGGCAACGCAGAGTGGCGATCCCGACATGCTCGCCCCGTAGCTCCCCGTCACGTTGAGGTTGTTGTCGCCTGTGAAGGAGTTGTCGATCCACACGGTGGCCCCCACGCACGTCGGTGGCCAGCTGAGCCCCGAGATCGCAAGTCCGCTTTCGGACGCCGTTATCGAACCGCACGACCCGCCGTGGCCGAAGTTGTAGCCGCTGAGCTGGTCGCCATATGTGTGTCCGATCCACACAAACTGGCTCGGGTAGCTCGGGTTGTTCACGCAACCGTTGCTGACGCCGTAGTCGGCTCCAGTCCAAACGCTGATCTCACTCTGCTTCTCTTCGCCGGTGCCGGTGATATAGCAATCACCAACCGTCGTCAGCGCGCAGAAGTCATACCACGTTGCGGTGCCCGAGCACGAGGAGCCAGCGAGCCACAGGGGTAGGCATTCGTCGGTGCCATTCGGGTTGCCATCGGCCCATTGCTGGGTACAGACCTCGTTTTCGTAGCAGATCGGAGGCGCCGCGGGGTTGCTGCTGGTGGCAGCCAGATCAGGCTGTGCCACCGAAACGGGAACGGTGCGCTGCTCGACGGTGTAGGTGCATGTCGCCGGGGCAAACCCGACCTCGCGTACCTCGTGCACGAACCCGGGCTGCACCGTCGTCGGCGTTCCGACATACGTGCATCCGCTGCTGGTGACTTGCCCGGCGACAGAGATCGTTGTGGAGCCGTCCCACACGTCGCCGAAGATGTAGCGGTACGGCGTCGGGGCCGCTGACGCGGCGGCGGCTGGAAGTGCCGTGGTCGTCGCTGAGAACAGCGCTTCCGCGAGCAGAAGTATGCCGCCGAGAAGGGTCAGGAATCGACGCCGAGGAGGTGGGATGAGCCGGTGCAACTCGCCGGGTGAGCACCGTCGGCGATGTCGCCGGTGAACCGTGCCTGGGAACATGCGGGTATCCTCCCTACTGGTGTTGACTCGCCCGCGGGGCTGGCGCCGTGCCTTCCCGCGGACCCAAATGCCTGGGGGCCGGGCAGCCACCCGGCCCCTCCAGGGCTTCTAGAAGCGTGTGCTTGCGTGCTGTCGGTTATTCCTCTCCGCTAGGCCGCCCTCCTCGCCTGGGTGGTTTGCGTTCGACAAGAGACACGGCCAGTCACCTAGTCGGTGTGGGAGTAGGCCGTACCGCCGTGCAGGTCGGATACGAGTTGTTGGGATCGGGATAGGGGTAGCAGACTCCTACAACGTTGGTTGGGGTCGGCGGTGGTTGGGATTGCCGACCTGTAGGCGACGGTAGTTCGGTCGTCTGCGCCGTTGACTCCTGCGCAGCCATCGAGCTCGCAGACGACGCTGGCAATCCACCGTGCTGGTCAGAGGGTTTGGGTGAGCGCCCGCTATCTACAGCTACGGTCGGCGGTTGAGAGTCAGCACTAGAAGTCGCAGACGTAGTGGCTGCCGTCACGCGGCCGCCGGTCGGCGGAGAAGCAGAGCCGAATCTAACGACGTTCCTGGGACTCTGCGCCCAATAAATGAACAGCAGGAGCGCGACGAAGAGCAGCGGGATGAGAAACCCGCCTGCGCTTCGCGCCATCTGCCCGACTTCCGAACGATTCCGCCGCCTCACGCGCTTCACCTTGTCGAGGGGGAACCCGCTCATATGGCTGAGCGGACTCCTCAGAAAGCCTCGAGCTAGGCCCCTCCTTCTACAAACCGCCGGCGGGTCCCGCCAACCCGCTCGACGGCCCAAGGAAGGGAAGGGAGCGAATGAGCACCACGGCGAGGACGTCTCAAGAAGAGAGCGGTGGGCTTCCCAAGGCGGCCATGGGGAATTTGAACCCCTGCCACGGTGTGTTTCCCGCCGAACACGGTCGACCTCCAATCCCTTCCGTAACGGGCCGGAGGGGCTTTCGTCCCTTCGGGTGGATGAACGATAACGGTTTGATCCGTCAAATGCAAGTCTGGGCCGGGAGTGACGTTTTCGGCACCAAGCGTCGGCATAGCCACCCCGGGCCCGGGCGGTACAATCCCCCTCCTACCGCAAGGTCAAGGATGGAAGGGGATGCCGTCTCCCGGGTCTTTCCCGCGAAAGCCGGTTGCCAGCGCGGACGAGTTGCGGGCGCTCTTCGCTGAGTACGACGACCGGCTTCGAGCCCGCGCCCTGAGCCGCTTCAACTCCGAGCGGCCCGCAGACGTCGAGACGGCGATGGAGCGTGTGCGCGCCCGGATGCTTCAGCACGGCAGCTACCGGCACCCGCTGCAAGAGTTCATCGACCTCGTCAAGGTCGACCTCACGACGCTAGCCAGGCGACGCCACGCACGGCTGAAGTGGCTGCTGCCGGGCGAGGAGCTGGAGGACGTCTTGATCGACCCCGTGCTCGGACGCATTGAGGGACAGAGACTGTCGGCCGTGATGCGTCTGCCGCGGAAAGCTAGGGAAACGGTCCTCAGAGTGGCCCGCGGCGAGAGCGCGGCAGAGATAGCCAGGTCGGAGGGCAGAGCGCCGGCCGTCGTCCGGGTGCGTCTGACGAGGGCCAGAGCGCGAGTGCTGGCCGACAAGCTGCCCGCCTTCCTTCCGTTTCTCTGGCCCAAAAGGTGGCGTCAGCAATGGCGTGTTGTCTTGGATTCCCCGCCGGCGGCGGTGCTTGTACCGATCATTGCCGCCGCGGTCTTCAACACGACACTTAGCGTCGTACCGCCGTCAACGCTCGCCTTCCCGGCAGCGCAACGGGTCGAGTTGCCGGTGCGCCATGCCACCTCCGTGTCCTCGGCAGTGGTGCCGGACCGTGCGAACTCTGAGACTGGCGTTTCGATTCCCAGCCCGACGGCGACTCTTCGTGGTGCGGCAGCGGAAACGCCCGAGGACGTGCGGCTGACCTCGTTCGCGTCGCGGGGTCGGTATGTCGTCGGCATCGGGCTCGGCGACACGTGCCAATGCCGCGTTCTCATGCGCAGCGATGATCATGGAGCGACTTGGGTGTCAGCTGCGGGTCCACCCAGCGAAGTCACGCAGATTGCCCTCCCCAAGGACTATCCAGCCGACCCACGCATTCTCGGCGGCACCGATGCCACTTCACCGAGTTCGCCGTACCTTGCCGACTTCTTCGGTTCTACGTGGCGGCAGATGACGAATCTTCCGGCTGGTCGGATCGGAGTGTCGGAGGACCGCATCTATGTCGCCGCGCTGACTGGGGTGTGGAGTACAGACGGTACTCAAGTGCGGCAGGAGGTCGCAACACCCACGTCCGCCCTGACGATGTCGGTGGCGGCCGTGGCGGACGACGGCTGGATCTGGGCGCCGCCGGGCGCAATTCCCGGTGCTTTGAGCGCATGGACGGTGCCTGTGTTGCTGCACTGCTCCGACGGGTGCGCCATCGTCACCCCGATGCCCGCCAACCCAGGGGTGCTCGGCAATGGATTCGCGTACACCCCTGTGTCGTATTACGAGATTCATGGTTCGACGGTGACCGCGACCCCAGCGCCGCAGGGCTCGGTGATCATCGCCGCGGCGCCGGGATGGATAGCGACCGACCGCGAGGGCTCCTACGCGATAGATCGCTGGATCAACGGGCAGTGGTCCGAAGTAGGGCCGGACAGCGTGATCCGCAGCCATGGCGCCCTGCAGCTCGCCATCACGGATCAAAGCGTTATCGCCGCCCTGTCGGACGCCGGGTACCGCTGCATGGGCAAGGCAATGATCTGGCTGCCGAGGTGCCCAAAAGCCTAGACCGCGCGCCGTAGAGTCCCCCCACGGAGGTGGGACACGGGAATGCGGGAGGTTCATGGCCATGAAGCGGCTGCTGATGATGTGCGCGCTCGTCGTCGCGGCTTCTACTCCGATGCCAGTTGGAGCGACCAGCACAACTTCTGGAGAGGGGCTGGTCGAGGGAACAGTTGACCTAACCCAGGGTTTCCCGTGTTCCTGCGCCTTGGGTGCCTTCAACGGCACCGTGGCGCTGACGCTCAGCGGGATCTCGACTTTCACCCTCGACGGCGCTCCGGAGCCGTACACCGCCGTCTGGACGGGCACCGGCAACACCGTGGCCAACTTCGGGTACACGGAAACGTGCCTCAACGAGCAGCCCGACAACACCCCTCCGCTGCTGGGCTCGGCGAATGGCACCTTCACGATCAGCGGGGGTCTCCTCGACCTTGGGACGAACGTCTATTCGGTGTCTCTCACAGGGGTGTTCACCTATCAGCGAATCGGGACCGGCGTCCGCATGGTCTTCACCCAGCTCGCCATCTCCAACGGGTCCACCATCGCCACCAACCTCGACAACTTCACCCTTGTAGGGCAGAGTGCCGACGCCATCGCCTTCGTGCCGCCTGTGGGGACATGCGTCGACCAAGTGGTACCCCAGCTCGCCACTCTGGCCGGCATGGCGCTGCAGGTTGTCTGAATTCGGTAAAGAACTGTGAGTCAGCACCCTGAACACGGGTCAAACCGTTAGCTTTTTGCCCATGGCCACCTGGACCGGTTGGGAGTAGAGCCCCCGGCGCCGCCCGCCCGCCGCCCTGGACCTCGCTTGCTCCTCCTTGCCACCAGGTGGCCACCCTCCGGGGGCGTCGACGGCCCGAGCCCCGAGGCTCGATCCTCCCCCGGCTCCAGACTGGCCGACCCCCTTCCTGCGAGCCCGGCTGGGCGGAAACCTTAGGCGGCGGTGCTACGATTTTTGGCCTTCGGTCGTCTTGGTGTAGTAGGTGCGATACTCCGGCGCCGGGCGGGCACCAAGGGGGCCGGGCCAAGGAGGAGAAGGAGAGGTGGGCTCAAGCCCGCGTGGGGGCCCCCGGGCCCGGATGTGGTCGCCTCGTATGGCCGCGCCGTCGGGGAGCCTCGTTGCTGCCCTTACCTCGGCATTGGTCAGCTGCGGTGGCCCTGGCCCCGACGTTCCAACGCCCACGCCGCTGATCCGGCAGACCCCACCAGCCAGTCCCGACGTCGCGGTCCTAAGTGCTTATCGGGCAGAGCAAGCGGCCTTTATCACAGCCATCGGCACGGCCGACGCCTCGTACCCGGGGCTGGCGCAGACCATGGTTGACCCCCTGTTGAGCGAGATCAGAAAGCAGCTGATCGCCGACCGCGGCAACGGGATCGTCGGCAAGGGGCGGGTGGACTTGAATCCGCGCGTGGACTGGATTCGTGGAGCCGAGGCGCAGGTAGTCGACTGCGCCTTCGATCAGTCGCAGCTCGTCTACGTCTCCAATGGGCAGCCTGTCCCGCCCGTCAAGCCACCGCACGCGGTATCGATTACCGCGACCCTCGTCGAGACGGCGGGGGCTTGGAAGGTGTCGACGCAAACAGTTTCGGAGGCGCCATGTTCAACCGCGTCTTGAGACTCGTCCCACTACTGAGCATCGCCCTGGCGGCGTCGGGGGCATGCACAATCGCGGCGAGTGCAGATGGCATCGAGAGCCAGGCTGGCAGCGCCGACGCCTCTGTCGGCAACGGCCAGGTCACGGTAGGTGCGTCGTACGGAGGCGATTCGGGCACCTCGACCGGGGGCGCAGGAAATGGCGTTTCGTGTTGGTACGAGTGGATTACCGGCGACGCCGCGACCATCTTGGGAGAGAGCAGTCCGGCATCGGGCGGCTGGGTCCTGCCGCACTGCACCGATGCGCAAGGCAACGTGCTGGCGACCACCCTTGTATGGCAATCACCTGCACAGCTCATAGCGCTGCAGAGCATCGCGAGTCTCGGTCAGCAGGCCATCGCCAAGCTGCCCCTTCCAAGTGGTTTCATACGAACAGCCCCCTCGGCGACAACAATGCAGATCGTCGGCGCTACCACGTGGCTCTGGCTCGACCCCGCCGTGTGGCACACCTACACGGCGACAGCGACCGCGGGGCCGGTGGCGGCGACTGCGACGGCCACGCCGTACCGGGTCGCCTGGAATATGGGTGATGGGCACACCGTCACGTGCACCGGACCCGGCGTGCCGTACGACCCGTCGCGCTCTGATGGCGCGCAGACCAGTCCATGCTCCTACGCATGGCCGCGCAGCTCCGCAGGACAGGGGACAGGCGCCTTCACTGTGACTGCGACCGTGTTCTGGCGCGTGACGTGGGCGGCGGTTGGAGCAGCAGGCGGCGGTGATCTCGGCGTCGTTGCCGGGCCGACGGCTCAGACAACGGTGCGCGTAGGTGAAGCTCAGGCCGTCAACTCAGGCGGCAACTGATCCGTAGCGGAATCGGAGGAAAGGGGAATGAGCGTGGGGCTGCAGCGAGGCTCTGACACAACCCGCAAAGAGGCGGCAGAACGTTCCCCCCTTGCCATCGTGCCAATGCAGCGCGCCCGCAACCTGCGACTCGCCGCTCTCTGCCTCGGTGTCGCCGCTGGCTTTGCCCTTCTGTTCGTATCACTGCTGCTACTCAACAGCGGGACCGACGTGCTCACTGCCGCACGCCCGGTCGCTCTCGGACATGTGTTCCAGGCTTCGGACTTCCGCACGACCAGGGTGAAAGTGTCCGACGGCAGCATGGACTCGGTGAGCGCGTCTGCGCAGGATTCGGTCATCGGCCATGCGGCGACAGTGCCGCTCAACTCCGGGGAGATTGTGCCGAAGAGCGCCGTCGGCCCAGCGGCCAGCATTCCCACCGGGTATGCAGTCGTCGCCGTCTCCGTCAAGCCGGGCCAGTTCCCGAGCGGGCTCGGCCCGGGTGAGCGCGTATGGGTCGTGAGCACTGCAACAGCGCCGACCGAGCAAACGGCACCTCCCCAGCAAAGGTCTGCCGGGACCGCGGTGGGGCCGAGCCCGGTGCAGGCCACCGTGCTCGCGACAGAAGTAGTGGGCGACGATCCGCAGGCGAGCACCGTTGTCTCGCTCCTGGTCGGAGGCGACGCGGCTCCGCAGATCGCGACGCTGGCAGCCAGCGGGCAGGTGAGCCTCGTACTCATTGGACCGGACGGGAGTGCGCCATGACGACGAGCGTTGTCCTGGG
>NZ_DASRBZ010000296.1:0-3604 GCF_035653355.1 Mycobacterium sp.
TCACCCATCGACTCGATGTAGGCCTCGTTCATCACGTTGGCCGACCCTGACGGGTCGTCCATGGTCAGCGTGACGATGCCGTCGGAATCCTGGTCCCACTTGATGGTGTTGTCCGCCATGGCTTAAACCCTCTCGATGATGGTCGCGACGCCCATGCCGCCGCCGATACACAAGGTGATCAGCGCGCGCCGCGCCCCCCGGCGCTCCAGCTCGTCGACCATGGTGCCGAGGATCATCGCGCCGGTGGCACCCAGCGGGTGGCCCATCGCGATCGCTCCGCCGTTGACGTTGAGCTTCTCGTCGGGGATGTTCAGGTCCTTCTGGAACTTCAGCACCACCGACGCGAACGCCTCATTCAGCTCGAACAGATCGATGTCGTCGACGGTCAGCCCTGCGCGGTCGAGCACCTTGCGAGTAGCCGGCGTCGGCCCGGTCAGCATGATCGTCGGCTCGGCACCGCTGGTGGCAGTCGCCACGATGCGCGCCCGCGGGGTCAGGCTCTGCGCCTTACCGGCGGCCTCGGACCCGATCAGCACCAGCGCGGCGCCGTCGACAATCCCGGAGCTGTTGCCGCCGGTGTGAACGTGGTTGATCTTCTCCACCCAGTGGTACTTCTGCAGCGCCACGTCGTCGAACCCGCCGAGTGCCGCAACGCCTTCGAAGGCCGGCTTCAGTTTGGCCAGGCCTTCCATCGTGGTCTCGGGCCGCATGTGCTCGTCGTGGTCGAGGATCAGCAGGCCGTTCTGGTCGCGCACCGGCACCACCGACTTGGCGAAGTAGCCGCCCGACCAGGCTGCCGCGGCGCGCTGCTGGCTGCGCAGCGCATAGGCGTCGACGTCTTCACGCGAGAAGCCCTCGATGGTGGCGATCAGGTCGGCGCCGATGCCCTGCGGCACGAAGCCCAGGTCGTAGTTGGTGGCCGGATCCAGCGCCCAAGCACCGCCGTCGGAGCCCATCGGAACCCGGCTCATCGACTCGACACCCCCGGCCAGCACCAGGTCGTCCCACCCGGAACGCACCTTCTGCGCGGCGGTGTTCACCGCTTCCAGACCAGAGGCACAGAACCGGTTGAGCTGCACCCCGCCGGTGGTGTCGGGCAAGCCGGCAGCCAGCACCGCGGTGCGGGCGATGTCGCCGCCCTGGTCGCCGACCGGCGACACCACGCCCAGAATGACGTCGCTGATCAGGCTCTCGTCCAGGTCGGGGAAGCGGCGGCGCAGTTCGTGGATCAGGCCGACGACCAGATCGAGCGGCTTGACCTCGTGCAGCGATCCATTCTTCTGCTTGCCGCGCGGCGTGCGGATCGCCTCGTAGATGAAGGCTTCTTCGGACATGGCTGATTCCTCTTCGGGAGTTCGGATTCGTCCACAGACGGTAGTCCTGCGCCTGCCAGCCTAACAAAGCGACCGATCAACCTGTTGGTTGGGAGGCGTCGGCGCCTTCCTGCCCAACGTGACGCTGTCGTCACGTCACGCTCGAGCGTGACTCCACTGTCACGATCGTGAACGCATACCCTCAACACTCATGACGGTGTCGCGACTGCGGCCGTATGCGACCACGGTGTTCGCCGAAATGTCGGCGCTGGCTGCGCGCGTCGGCGCGGTCAACCTCGGTCAGGGTTTTCCCGACGAGGATGGCCCGCCCGGGATGCTGAAAGCCGCCCAGGACGCCATCGCGCAGGGGGTCAACCAGTACCCACCCGGGATCGGGATCGCGGAGCTGCGGCACGCCATCGCAGCGCAGCGCAAACGGCACTTCGGCATCGAATACGACCCGGACACCGAGGTGTTGGTGACGGTCGGAGCGACCGAGGCCATCGCTGCGGCGGTGCTCGGGCTGGTAGAGCCGGGCGACGAGGTGATCCTGCTGCAGCCGTTCTACGACTCGTACTCACCAGTGGTCGCGATGGCCGGGGCGCAGCGGGTCGTCGTGCCGCTGGTCCCCGATGGCCGCGGCTTCGCGCTCGACGCCGACGCGCTGCGGCGCGCACTGACGCCGCGCACCAAAGCGTTGATGGTCAACTCGCCGCACAACCCGACCGGTATGGTCCTCAGCGAGACCGAGGTCGCCGCCATCGCGGAGATCGCCAACGACGAAGACCTCTTGGTCATCTCCGACGAGGTCTACGAGCACCTGGTGTACCCCTCCCCCGAAGGTCGCCAGCATCTGCCACCGGCCACCTACCCGGGCATGGCCGAGCGCACGATCACCATCTCCAGTGCCGCCAAGATGTTCAACTGCACCGGCTGGAAGATCGGATGGGCCTGCGGCCCAGCAGAACTCATCGCCGGGGTGCGGGCGGCCAAGCAATACCTGAGCTACGTCGGCGGAGCCCCGTTCCAGCCGGCGGTGGCCCACGCGCTCAACAACGAAGAGACCTGGGTGGCCGGCCTGCGCAACCGATTGCAGGCAAGGCGTGATCGGCTGGCGAACGCACTGGCCGAGATCGGCTTCGAGGTGCACGACAGCTCGGGCACCTACTTTCTGTGCGCCGACCCCCGCCCGCTGGGCTACGAAGACAGCAGCGCATTCTGCGCGGCCCTACCGGTGAAGCTTGGTGTCGCCGCGATCCCGATGTCGGCGTTCTGCGACCCGGCCGCCGAACACGCACGGGTCTGGAATCACTTGGTGCGGTTCACTTTTGCCAAACGCGACGACACGCTCGACGAGGCGATCCGGCGGCTGACGCCGCTGCGCGACGGCCCGACTATTGCGGCTGACGCGCGTCCTTGGTCGTCCCCATGACCCGCTCGCGCAGGCCCTCGGTCGCTGTGCCCAACACGATGTTGCTGGCCCGTTTGACGATGAATTCCGGAACCGGCCCGGAGGGTTCGACGGTGATGTCGAAGCGCACCCGCGTCTTGTCGATGCCCTCGCGCTTGAGGGTGTACTCGACATGCTGGCCGTGCTGCTGGAACGTCGCTTCGGCATCCCAGACCACCCAGTCGGGACCCCAGTGATACTCCAGGATCTCGTTGTCGACCAGACCGAAAATCTTGATGGTGGCCTTCACATGGTGGGGCCGACCGTCGTCGTAGCGGTCCAGCACTTCAACCTGTTTGTGCACCGGTGACCACGCCGTCAACGTGCTGATGTCGGCGAGCGCCTCCATGATCACGTCCGGCGGCGCGTCAATAACGATTTCCCGCGATGCTTGTACCGCCACCTCGCCACCTACTTCGATCGCTCGGCGCCGACACCGCCCATGACGCGCCTGCGCAGTCCCTCTGTCGCGGCTTGCAGGACGGTCTTTCGAGCTCGTTTGATCAGAAACTCCGGTATCGGCGCTGAGGGTTCGAGCGTGATGTCGAAGCGCACGCGGGTCTTTTGGTCGCCTTCGCGCTGCAGCGTGTACTCGACATGTTGGCCGTGCTGGTGGATGGTCTTCTCGGCATCCCACACCACCCAGTCCGGGCCCCAGTGGTATTCGAGCATTTCTTGGTCGACGATCCCGATCACTTTGACCGTGACCTTGACGTGGCGCGGCCGGCCGTCGGGATAGGTGTCGATGACTTCGGTTCGCTTGTGCACCGAGGACCACGACGGCACGGCGTCGACGTCGGCGAGCGCCTCCAAGATCGCTTCCGGCGGCGCGTCGATGACA
>NZ_DASRBZ010000297.1:0-3763 GCF_035653355.1 Mycobacterium sp.
GTACAACATCAACGCCGACACCGCGGCGGCGGCGCTGGCCGAAGCGCTGGGCGCCGAGAAGCTGTTGATGCTCACCGATGTCGAAGGGGTGTACACCCGCTGGCCGGACCGCGATTCGCTGGTCAGCGAGGTCGACAGCGCGACACTCACTCAACTGCTGCCGATGCTGGAGGAGGGGATGATCCCGAAGGTCGAAGCCTGCCTACGTGCCGTTGCCGGCGGTGTGCCGAGCGCGCACATCATCGACGGACGCGTGGAGCACTGCGTGTTGGTCGAGCTGTTCACCGACGCGGGCACTGGCACCAAGGTGGTCAGCGGATGAGCGGCGTCACGACCAATACCGCAGTGCTGCGGCAGCGTTGGTCTGCGGTGATGATGAACAACTACGGCGTCCCGCCGGTGGCGCTGGCCAGCGGTGACGGCGCGGTGGTCACCGACGTCGACGGCAAGTCCTACCTGGATCTGCTCGGCGGCATCGCGGTAAACATTCTCGGCCATCGCCACCCCGCGGTGATCGCGGCGGTCACCGAGCAACTGTCGACGCTGTGCCACACCTCCAACCTGTATGCCACCGAACCCGGTATCGCGCTGGCTGAGGCACTGGTCGCCTTGTTGGGTGCCGAGGCGCGGGTGTTCCTGTGCAATTCGGGCACCGAGGCCGTCGAGCTGGCGTTCAAGCTGTCCCGGCTGACCGGCCGTACGAAACTTGTTGCTGCACAAGACGCATTCCACGGCCGCACGATGGGGTCGCTGGCTCTGACCGGCCAGCCGGCCAAGCAGGCGCCTTTCGCACCGCTGCCCGGCGACGTCACGCACGTGCCGTACGGCGACGTCGACGTGCTGGCGGCGGCGGTTTCCGATGACACGGCAGCGGTGTTCCTGGAACCGATCATGGGGGAGTGCGGTGTCGTCGTGCCGCCCGACGGCTATCTTGCTGCGGCCCGCGACATCACCGCCCGGCACGGCGCGTTGCTGGTGCTCGACGAAGTGCAGACCGGGATGGGACGCACCGGCACGTTCTTCGCCCACCAGCACGACGGCATCACCCCGGATGTGGTGACCTTGGCCAAGGGTCTCGGCGGTGGGTTGCCGATCGGGGCGTGCCTGGCGGTCGGCCCGGCAGCGGAGTTGCTCACGCCCGGTCTGCACGGCAGCACCTTCGGTGGCAACCCGGTGTGCGCGGCCGCGGCCTTGGCGGTGCTGCGTGTGCTGGCGGCCGACGACTTGGTGCGCCGCGCCGAGGTGCTGGGAAAGTCGTTGCGGCACGGCATCGAATCGCTTGGCCATCCGCTCGTCGACCACGTTCGGGGCCGCGGATTGTTGTGCGGTGTCGTGCTGACCGCGCCGATAGCCAAAGACGTCGAGACCGCTGCGCGCAGCGGCGGTTTCCTGATCAACGCGGCCGCACCCGAGGTCATCCGGTTGGCGCCGCCGCTGATCATTACCGAGCACCAGATCGACACTTTCATTACGGCGCTACCGGGCATCCTCGATACCGCCGGGGAGACGACGTGACTAAACACTTTCTGCGCGATGACGACCTGTCGCCGCAAGAACAGGCCGATGTGCTGGACTTGGCGGCTCGACTGAAGAAAGATCCGCTGAGCTGCCGTCCGCTGGAGGGGCCGCGCGGCGTAGCGGTGATCTTCGACAAGAACTCCACGCGTACCCGGTTCTCGTTCGAGATGGGCATCGCTCAGCTGGGCGGGCACGCCGTGGTCGTCGACGCCCGCAGCACCCAGCTGGGCCGAGACGAGACATTGGGCGACACCGCAAAGGTGTTGTCTCGCTATGTCAATGCGATCGTCTGGCGCACCTTCGGCCAGGACCGGCTGATCGCGATGGCCGCGGACGCCACCGTGCCGGTCGTGAACGCGTTGTCCGACCAGTTTCATCCCTGCCAGGTGCTGGCGGATCTGCAGACGATCGCCGAACGCAAGGGATCGCTGCCCGGCCTGAAGCTGTCCTACTTCGGTGACGGCGCCAATAACATGGCACACTCGCTGCTGCTCGGCGGCGTCACCGCCGGCACGCACGTGACCATCGCGGCTCCCGACGGGTTCACTCCCGATACGGCAGTTCTCGTCGCCGCCAACCAGCGTGCTGCGGCTACCGGCGCGTCGGTGACCGTGACCACCGACCCGCGCGCGGCAGCCGCCGAGGCCGATGTTTTGGTGACCGATACCTGGACCTCGATGGGACAAGAGGACGACGGGGTCGACCGGTTGCAGCCGTTCTGGCCCTTCCAGGTCAACTCCGAGTTGGTGGCATTGGCTAATCCCGATTGCATTGTGCTGCATTGTCTTCCGGCCCACCGTGGCCACGAAATCACCGACGAGGTGATCGACGGCCCGCATAGTGCGGTGTGGGACGAGGCGGAGAACCGGTTGCACGCGCAAAAGGCGCTGCTGGTCTGGTTGCTGGAGCGGTCACGATGACTCGTTCTAAGACCACACCCGACGTCACCCGCGCCGGCAGGCAGGCCCGCATTGTGGCGATCCTGTCGTCGGCGTCGGTGCGCAGCCAAAGCGAACTCGCCGCGCTTTTGGCCGCGGAGGGCATCGAAGTCACGCAGGCCACCCTGTCGCGGGACCTGGAAGAACTCGGCGCGGTCAAGCTTCGGGGCGCCGACGGCGGTGTCGGGGTCTACGTTGTTCCTGAAGACGGCAGCCCGGTACGTGGCGTGGCAGGGGGCACCGGCCGGTTGTCCCGGCTGCTGGGTGAGCTGCTGGTGTCCACCGACGCCACCGGGAATCTGGCCGTGCTGCGCACCCCGCCCGGTGCCGCCCACTATCTGGCGAGCGCGATCGACCGTGCGGCGCTGCCGTACGTCGTCGGCACCATCGCCGGTGACGACACCATCTTCGTGGCGGCTCGCGAGCCGATGACCGGCGCCGAACTCGAAGCCGCTTTGCGGCAGTTGAACAAAGCTGAAGTAACGTAAGGAGATTGGTTCATGTCCGAGCGCGTCATCCTGGCGTATTCCGGCGGTCTGGACACCTCGGTTGCGATCAGCTGGATTGGCAAGGAGACCGGCCGGGAGGTCGTCGCGGTCGCCATCGACCTCGGCCAGGGCGGCGAGGACATGGAGGTGGTGCGCCAGCGGGCGCTGGACTGCGGCGCGGTCGAGGCGGTCGTCGTCGATGCCCGCGACGAGTTCGCCGAGGGCTACTGCCTACCCACGATTAAGTCCAACGGTCTTTACATGGATCGCTACCCGCTGGTGTCGGCGATCAGTCGGCCGCTCATCGTCAAACACCTGGTCGCGGCGGCACGTCAATACGGCGGCGGCATCGTCGCGCACGGCTGTACCGGCAAGGGCAACGACCAGGTGCGCTTCGAGGTCGGATTCGCCTCGCTCGCACCGGATCTGGAGGTGCTGGCACCGGTTCGTGACTACGCGTGGACCCGCGAAAAGGCCATTGCGTTCGCCGAGGAGAACGCCATCCCGATCAACGTCACCAAGCGTTCGCCGTTCTCGATCGACCAGAACGTCTGGGGCCGCGCGGTGGAAACCGGCTTCCTGGAACACCTGTGGAACGCGCCGACCAAAGACGTGTACTCCTACACCGAAGATCCAACCGTCAACTGGAATACCCCGGACGAGGTGATCGTCGGGTTCGAATGCGGTGTGCCGGTGTCGATCGACGGCAGGCGCGTCACGGTCTTGCAGGCCATCGAGGAGCTCAACCGCCGCGGCGGCGCGCAAGGTGTCGGGCGGCTCGACGTCGTGGAGGACCGGCTGGTCGGCATCAAGAGCCGC
>NZ_DASRBZ010000298.1:0-2410 GCF_035653355.1 Mycobacterium sp.
CGGCCGCGCCGAGGCGACCACCGATCTTCTTGAGTGCTTCGACGTCTTGGGCGGAAAAGGGTGCGTCGGGTGCGAAGCCTTGCCAGTGTCTGCCGGTGGGCAGCGCGTCGGCGAGATGGTTGAATCCTTCCTTGCCGCCGGCGAAAACCGGGCTGGCATCGGCCGCGCCCTGGATGATTTGTTGAGGATTTGCGCCATGGGCGATGGCGTCGGTGATCCTGGCCGCCGCCCCGGGGGAGACACCGCCACCTATCAGGCCTTGTTGCAATTTGCCCAAGATATTGGCCCGGTCGTTCGCCTGCATGCTGTCGACGAGCCGGGTTGCCTCGTCTACATGCTGGCCGCTTCCAGCAGTGCGGTCGACGCCGAGGACAGCCGCTGGGCAAACGCCGCACAGAACCCCTCAAACGCGCCGTGCACAGCCGCCGCCGCGGCACCGGACAGCTCCGCCGACCCGCTCAAGCTTCCCGCCGCCGAGACCACCCGCGCGCCGTGTGCGGCGATGATCCCAGACGCACCCTGCAATCCCGGTGGAAGCACCTCAAGCACATCAGGGTTGGTGCTTGCCATCGACAACCTCCTGCAGAACTGTGGCCAAGAATCTACGACACATCGGCGTTTAGCGACAAAGGTCGGGCCGCGAAGTCGACATCCCGATCTCTCGGGAGTCAGGGTGGCCCCGTCGCGCCAGTGCCTGGTGGGCCGCACGGCAAACCCCGGCTTGCGCGCATGTTCGGCACACCAGACTGATTCGACGGCGTCAGTGCGGCGGGTTGATCGGGCGGGTAAACCGCTCCAGTTGTACCGGCGGTCCGCTCGCCGAGGGTGGTGGAAGTTGTTCGGCGACGCCGTCGATGACCCGGATCACCGTGCCGGTTTCTCGGTCGAGGTTCAAGGTCCCATGTTGGAAGTTTTGCTTGACCCATTGCGGTTCTTGAATTTCTCCGCTGGTGGGCAATCCGAGCGCGCCGCGCTCGTAACCCAGTGCGGCCCAAGCGTCGTAGATCGCGCCGGTGAGCGGCTGGGCACCGGTCTCCGGTGACCAGTAGATCGCTCCCTTGTCGAACGTGGCGTAGCGTGCCGAACCCGCTCCGGTAGCCTCCGGCGACGTCGGCGCGCCAAGCGCGCTGTTCATGGCGCCCATCTCCTGCCAGCGCGCGAATATGGCACCGCCCGCCAGCGAGGCGGCGACATCGTCTGGCCCAGGTGGATCGCTGAAATGCGCGGCGATATCGCGGATTTCGTCGAGGAGCGCATACGCGGCGTTACCGGGGCAATCCGTGGGGTCGACGTCGCGATGGCTGAAGACGGTCGGCAGGGTCAAAGCGGCACCGTCGGGGATCCGGGTGAACGGGCCCCCGGCAGAGGCCAGCGTGGCGGTGCCTTTGGGATTGATGCGCTCGAGTCCAAGCCGCCAGCCGATCAGCCGGCCGACGGTGCGCAACTGGATCGACGTCGGCGGCACGTCGTCGAAATCGCCGATCATCGCCACACCCCAGGTTTCGCGGTTGAATCCGCCGGTGTGGGAGCCCTCGACCGCTTTGGTGATTCCACCGGCCCGGCCCTCGAATACCTGGCCGTACTTGTCCACCAGCGCGTTGTAGGCGATGTCGCACCAGCCCAGCGTCTGGGTGTGGTAGGCGTAGATGGCCCGCACAATCTCGGCTGAATCTTCCGGTGAGTAGTCGTTGCTGCCCGCGGTGTGATGGATGATCGCAGCGTGAATGCCGTTGTCGTACACGGTATTACCGCATCGGATCGACTCGTCTGCGCCCCACTGCGCACGGCTGATGATGTTCGGGGGCTGGCCCGGTGCCAGCACCGCGGTCGGCGGAGTCCACTGGGTGTCTGCCGGAGCCTGCGGCGGGGAGATCAGCACCGCGGAGATGTTTTGCGCCAACGGCTGTTCGGCGGTGGCCGGCACATATCCCAGACCGGCCGGGGCGTGTTTGGGCGGCGGCGATGTCACCGGGGCGCCCGGCGGGCGGGTGACGGCGATCTGCACGGTTGTGGTCTTGCCGACGAACACCGCCTCGGTGCCGCGGGGACCATGTGCCATCCCCGACGGCTGGTCAGTGCCACCTGACTCCAGCGTTTCGGTTCCATACCAGGGTCCCCAGGACCCGTCGGCGTGCTTGGCCCGCACTCGCGCCGAGGTGCCGGTCAAGTCCCCACCGGTCAACGCGACCATGGAAAACGGCGTGGATTGGGTGATTTCGCGCACGGTCACGCCGCCGCCCAGCCCGACCAGCGGCTGCTGGGTGACGTGAGTGCTGGCGAGCCGGGGTGGCGGATCACCACGGCCGGAATCGAGCGTCGACGGCAGGATCACGGCGGCGGCCGCGACGGCGGTGAACAACATCGCGGGTGCAGGGCGGCAGCACGGCACCAGATGATGTTACGTATGTGT
>NZ_DASRBZ010000299.1:0-4759 GCF_035653355.1 Mycobacterium sp.
GAGAAGCCGCAGGAAGGCAAGGTCGTGGCTGTCGGCCCCGGCCGGTGGGATGAGGAAGGCGAGAAGCGGATCCCGCTGGACGTGTCGGAGGGCGACACCGTCATCTTCAGCAAGTACGGCGGCACCGAGATCAAGTACAACGGCGAGGAGTACCTGATCTTGTCCGCCCGCGACGTGCTGGCCGTCGTCAACAAGTAGAAACCGTTGTTCCGCCCCGGCGATCCCCGCGATGCCCGCGGGCGATTTCCGGGGCGGCTACACAATGCGGGCTGCCCGGCTCCTCAGCAGGCCAGTTCAGGCCTGCATCGTCGCCGGGCGGCCCGGGACAGGATTTGAGCCATGAGCAAACTGCTTGAGTATGACGAAACCGCGCGCCGCGCCATGGAGACCGGCGTGGATAAACTCGCCGCCGCGGTGCGGGTGACGCTGGGTCCCCGGGGCCGTCATGTGGTGCTGGCCAAGGCATTTGGCGGACCGGCCATCACGAACGACGGCGTCACCGTGGCCCGTGAGATCGACTTGGAAGACCCGTTCGAGAACCTCGGCGCCCAGCTGGTGAAGTCGGTCGCCACCAAGACCAACGACGTCGCCGGCGACGGCACCACCACCGCAACCGTGCTGGCGCAAGCACTGGTCAGGGGTGGGCTGCGGTTGGTGGCGGCCGGCGCCAACCCGATTGCGCTCGGCTCGGGCATCAGCAAGGCCGCCGACGCGGTGTCGGAGGCATTGCTGGCTGGGGCGACACCGGTGTCGGACAAGAACGCCATCGCGCAGGTTGCCACCGTGTCGTCGCGCGACGAGCAGATCGGTGAGCTGGTCGGCGAGGCAATGACCAAGGTGGGCCATGACGGGGTGGTCAGCGTCGAAGAATCCTCGACGCTCTCCACCGAACTGGAGTTCACCGAAGGTGTGGGCTTCGACAAAGGCTTCATCTCGGCGTACTTCGTCACCGACTTCGACGCGCAGGAAGCCGTGCTCGAGGACGCGCTGATCCTGTTGCACCGCGAGAAGATCAGCTCGCTGCCGGATCTGCTGCCGCTTTTGGAGAAGGTGGCCGAAGCCGGCAAACCGCTGCTGGTCATCGCCGAGGACGTCGAAGGTGAGGCGCTGTCGACGTTGGTGGTCAACGCAATCCGCAAGACGCTCAAGGCGGTCGCCGTCAAGGCGCCGTACTTCGGCGATCGCCGCAAGGCCTTCCTGCAGGACCTTGCCGTGGTCACCGGCGGGCAAGTGATCGACCCCGATGTCGGGCTGCTGCTGCGTGAGGCGGGTTTGGATGTGCTGGGCTCGGCACGCCGAGTGGTGGTCAGCAAGGACGACACCGTGATCGTCGACGGCGGCGGCAGCCACGAGGCCATCGCCGAGCGCGCCAAGCAACTGCGCGCCGAGATCGAGACCACCGATTCCGATTGGGACCGCGAGAAACTCGAGGAGCGCCTGGCCAAGCTGGCGGGCGGCGTCGCCGTCATCAAGGTGGGCGCGGCCACCGAAACCGCGCTCAAGGAGCGCAAGGAAAGCGTCGAAGATGCGGTGGCAGCGGCCAAAGCCGCGGTTGAAGAGGGCATCGTCGCGGGCGGTGGCACCGCGCTGCTGCAAGCCCGTAAGGCGCTGGCTGAACTGCGGGCGTCGCTGTCAGATGACCAGGCTCTCGGTGTCGACGTGTTCTCCGACGCGCTCAGCGCGCCGCTGTACTGGATCGCTGCCAACGCGGGGCTGGATGGGTCAGTCGTGGTCAACAAGGTCAGCGAGTTGCCTACGGGGCACGGGCTGAACGCCGAGACGTTGACCTACGGCGACCTGGCCGCCGAGGGTGTCGTCGACCCGGTGAAAGTGACTCGGTCTGCCGTGCTCAATGCCGCGTCGGTGGCGCGGATGGTGCTGACCACCGAGACAGCCGTCGTGGAAAAGCCGGAGGAAGAGGAAGATCACGGCCACCACCACGGTCATCACCACCACTAACCCCTGAACGCGAAAAGGCCCCTCCGAAGAGGGGGCCTTTTCGCACGGTGGTGTTGAGGTGGTCGGCGGCGATGCTCGCTGTCATCGACTTCTCGATGGCGGCCGTGTTGCGTCGAACTCGTCGATGACGACTTGTGGCACCAATAGATCGACCAAACCATCGTCGACCAAGAGACGTACCGCACTATCAGTCGTTGGCCATCTGGCCGCTTGGTGGTGTCAAGCTACGTCGATGTGTCAATTAGCAGATGGGAGCCGACGGGACGCCTTTTTGATCGGAGCTTGCGTTGCCACGCGCCCGCCTAGGATCCGGACAAAGCCGACCTCCGCGCGCCTGCGAGTGCCGCACACTGGTTTACGAACCCTAAAACCCGTACACGATCGCGCAGACGCTCGTCCCCGCGGCCACAACACCAAAGAACCTTGGCGCGTGTGCCATTCACCCGGCGGAGAAGGGTCCAGAGTTAGCCGACCCCGCGTCGTCCAACAGGCGTACATCGAACCGAATAGCGTCGAGCTTGGCCGTTGCTTGGATTGCCCCAGACGGATACCCCACGAGCCTGGCGCTGTCCATTATTGATGCACTCTATTCCATCAACGCCCGCTATGAGGGGGTCGTCAACGTCGTAAACCGCTACCTCAGATATAGGGCGAGTCAGCAGGGCGATCCCAACACCGACGGTCTCATCGAACTCTTCGGGACCTTTGAGCATGTAGGCGGCTCGGACGGGTGGGCGGATATCGTCGATAACCATTGGCGCACATCAACTCGCAGCGGAATCCTGAAGTCAGAAGCGGTTCGCGAGGAAGCGCACGTGCTCGCGAAGCACGGCGTTTGGAGGGTCACGGATATTGATGCCGCAGCGCTTGAGGGGCGTCTCGAAGCCCGTGTGATCGATTGGGCAATCTCTGCTATGTTCACCGCCGCATATTCGCTTGTCGAGCCTTACATCGCAGCGGCAGAAACCACTCGTGTGATCCATGCCACCTCTCCATGGCAATGAATGAGAGTTGCTGACCAGCGAATTACAGAAATGTTGACCGCCGTCGTGGACAAGCCGGAGGAACCGGAGGAAAAGGAAGACGACCACCACGGGCACGCGCACTAGAGCACACACTGCACGGACCCCCCGGCCGATCGCCGGGGGCGTTTTGTTGTTGGCCGACTCCACCAAAGAGCCGCAGCTCAACGGCTACCGGCGCTTAGTCTCGCGGCATGGATGGCATCTGGCAGTGGGCGTGGGATCGGTACGGCGAAAGGTACTCGTGGGCGATTTGCGCGGTCGCGTTCCCCCTGGTGCTGCCGATCTATCTCATGCTGCCATTTGTCGTCGTGGCTTACGAGAAGTCCGGTAACTACATCGAGGCCGCCGCTATCAGTGTTGTCGTCGTGTTGCTCGTCACGTACGTGGTTCTTCTTCCCGGCCTGGGCGGGATCCGATTCGCGGAGCGGTGGGCAGCCGGCGATGAGGTCGATCGGGCGAGCGCGCTAGAGGCCACCTACATCTGGGCGCGCGGGGCAGTTGCCCGAGCGGTGGGGAGCAACGCTGTTGGGAGTGCGCTGCTACTAGTGGTTGTCGGTGCGATCGCCGGGGCCACCGGGTCGCGAATGGTCCAGTACGGGATCGTGGGCGCTGTCTTCGGAGCTGCCGCCTCGCTGATCGCCGTGCACAGCCTCGCGGAAGCAATGCTGCGGCCGGCCAGGGTCGCGCTCGCCGGTGAGACGGGAATAGGTGACGCCCTTCCTCGCTCTCGCCCGACGTTTGCCGCGTGGTCGGACGTGTCGATGCTTGCGGTCGCGTTCGCGTTCGCCCTCGCGGGCGCGATGCTGGCGGCCACGTTCGATCTGGCCAGTGAGGTTCCCGTGCTCGCCGTCGCGATCGCGTCAGCGTTGACGCTTGGCGTCGCGGTGCCCATCACCGTCGGCTCCGTGTTCTCACCATCCTTGCGACCGATTCGCGACCTCGCCGAAGGAACCGAACGTGTTGCCGCCGGCGACTACAGCCAACGCCTACCGGTGGTTCAGGACGATGACCTCGGTGCGCTGGCGGCGTCGTTCAACCGCATGCAGGCGGGTTTGGCTGAGCGGCAACGACTTCAGGCGGCGTTCGGGACCTACGTCGACCCAACGCTCGCGACGCGGCTACTCGAGCAGGGTGACGATGTCTTCACCGGTGAGCACCGCGAGGTGACGGTGATGTTCGTCGATGTCCGCGACTTCACCCCGTTCGCCGAGGCCAACACCGCCGAGGACACCGTCGCCCGGCTCAACGCGTTGTTCGAGATCGTCGTGCCTGCCGTCGTCGACGCCGGCGGGCACGTCAACAAGTTCCTCGGCGACGGGGCGCTGGCCGTGTTCGGCGCTCCGAATGACCTTGTGGATCATGCCGAGGCCGCCGTAAATGCTGCTGTGCTGATCCACCAGCTCGTCGCCGAGCGATTCGACCACGAGCTTCGGATCGGCATCGGCATCAACACGGGACTGGTGATCGCGGGAACCATCGGCGGGGGAGGCAAGCTCGAGTTCACCCTGATCGGTGATGCCGTCAATGTCGCCGCCCGAGTCGAGCAGCTCACGAAGACCACCGGCGACGCAGTCCTTCTCACCCAGCAGACCGTTGATGCCCTGGTTTCTCGACCGCCCGGACTCACCGACCGGGGCGCTCACGCCCTGAAGGGCAAGTCAGCCGCCACAAGGGTCTTCGGCCTCGACCCAGCGGTAAATCGTTTGGATCGCCTCGGTTGAACGTCAAACGCTCTCCGGCCCTCGTCGGTGGCGCGGATGGTGCTGACAACCGAG
>NZ_DASRBZ010000300.1:0-5246 GCF_035653355.1 Mycobacterium sp.
CCATGTCACCAAGGACGGTGCCATCGCGGGGCCGCGGTCGCTCGAGCACCTTGTCGACGTGGTGCTGCATTTCGAGGGCGACCGCAATTCCGCGTTGCGCATGGTGCGCGGAGTCAAAAACCGGTTCGGCGCTACCGACGAGGTTGGTTGCTTTCTTCTGGAGGACAGCGGGATTGAAGGTGTGACCGACCCCTCCGGCCTATTTCTGGATCAGCGCTCACAGCCGGTGCCCGGCACCGCGATTACGGTGGCGCTGGACGGCAAGCGGCCCCTGATCGGCGAAGTGCAGGCGTTGCTGGCCCGACCATCGGGCGGGTCGCCGCGGCGGGCGGTCAGCGGCATTGACCATGCCCGAGCCGCGATGATCACCGCGGTGCTGCAAACGCACGCCCGGCTACCCCTAGCCGTCAGCGACGTCTTCGTGTCCACAGTCGGTGGCATGCGGCTGACCGACCCCTCATCGGATCTCGCTGTTGCGATCGCCCTGGCGTCGGCCTACGCCAACCTGCCGCTACCCACCACCGCGGTGGTCATCGGCGAGGTGGGTCTGGCCGGTGACCTGCGCCGGGTCGCCGGAATGGAACGACGGCTGGCTGAAGCCGTCCGGCAGGGGTTCACCACAGCGCTGATCCCACCGGGATGCGGCGCGGCGCCGAAGGAGCTGCATGCGCTGGAGGCGCCCACCATCGTCGCGGCGCTGCACCACATGGTCGACATCGCCGAATACCGCCGAGACACGCCCGCGCCGCTGCATCAGCTGGACCTGCCCCCGGGCGCTGCAGGCGCAGAGCACAATGAGTGGTGATGAACCCCGGCGAACTCAGCAGGAACGGCAGCACGCCGCTCCCGCGTCCCACGCTGCGTGAGGCTGTCAGCCGCCTGGCGCCGGGCACCGCGTTACGGGACGGCTTGGAGCGCATTCTGCGTGGCCGCACTGGCGCGCTGATCGTGCTGGGTTACGACGACAGCGTCGAGGCCATCTGCGACGGCGGCTTCTCCCTGGATGTGCGCTATGCGCCGACTCGGCTGCGGGAACTGTCGAAGATGGACGGCGCGGTGGTGCTGTCCACCGACGGCAGTCGCATCGTGCGGGCCAACGTCCAACTGGTGCCCGACCCATCGATACCCACCGACGAATCCGGCACCCGGCACCGCTCGGCGGAGCGGGCCGCAATCCAGACCGGCTACCCGGTGATCTCGGTCAGCCACTCGATGAACATCGTCACCGTCTACGTCGGCGGGGAGCGTCACGTGTTGGCCGATTCGGCGACCATCCTGTCTCGCGCCAACCAGGCCATCGCGACCCTGGAACGGTACAAGGCCCGGCTCGACGAGGTCAGCAGGCAGCTGTCGAGGGCTGAGATCGAGGACTTCGTCACGCTGCGCGACGTGATGACAGTGGTGCAACGACTGGAGTTGGTGCGCCGGATCGGTTTGGTGATCGAGAACGATGCGGTCGAGCTGGGCACCGACGGGCGTCAATTGCGGTTGCAACTTGAGGAATTGCTGGGCGGCAACGACACCGCGCGAGAGCTCATCGTGCGTGACTATCACGCCAACCCCGAACCGCCGTCGAAGGCCCAGGTAGCCGCCACACTCGACGAGCTCGATGCACTGTCGGACACAGAGCTGCTTGATTTCACCGTGCTCGCAAAGGTTTTCGGATATCCGTCGACCGCCGAGGCGCAGGACTCGGCGATGAGCGCGCGTGGCTACCGCGCGATGGCTGATATCCCGCGTCTGCAATTCGCGCACGTCGATTTGCTGGTTCGGACATTCGGTTCGCTGCAGGACCTGTTGGCCGCGAGCGCCACCGATCTGCAGTCAGTGGACGGGATCGGCGCGATGTGGGCCCGTCATGTCCGCGAAGGCCTCTCGCAATTGGCCGAGTCGACCATCGCCGATCCGCTCAGCTGATCTCGTGAGAGTTCAGTTGCCGGGCTGGGCCGGTGGCGCCCCAGGCGGCGGCGGGGCAGCCGGCGGTGGTGCGGCAGGCGGCGGCGCGCCCGGGGGCGGAGCAGCAGCACCCGGCGGCGGGGCACCTGGCGCCGGCGCCTGAGCCAAGATGAACGGCACCGGAGCCGAGCGCAGGTTTCCCAGCTGCACGACGAGGTTGTAGGTGCCGGGTCCGATCGGTGGCCGCGGCAGCGGGCAATGCGGCGCCGACCCCATGCCGGTCCACGTCACCGCGGTGGTCACCTGCTCGCCGGGCGCGAACGTCTTGACCAGCGTCTCGTTGGACGGCGCACAGTCGAGGTTGGACCAGAGTCGCTTGCCGTCCAACGAGTAGACGTAGGCGGCCAACACCGCGGCTCCCACATCACGCTTGCAGGACACCAGGCCGATGTTGGTGACGACCATGGTGAATTTCGGCTGGTCACCGATGACGTACTGGGGTTGGTTGGTCAGGCCTTTGACGGCCAGCGTCGAGTCAGGGCAGTCGTCGCCCTCCTTGAGCACCGGCGGCGGCTGCACTGCGGCGGTCGGCGTCTCCGGGGCGCCGGCGTTCGGGGCTGCCGGCGCCGCAGCCGGTGGCTGAACCTGTGGCTGCACGATCGGAGACTTTGCGGGCAGGGCGGCGGTCGGCTTTTCGGACGCGGTGGTGTTAGCGCCGGCACTGCTGCTCATCACAGCGACGACGATCGCGACCACGATCCCGATCACTACGACCGCAATGCCCAGCGCCAGTCCCCTGCGTCGCCAGTAAATTTCTGGCGGTAACGGGCCATGCGGCTCTAGATCCAGCACATTCACACCGTAAGCCCAGGTCACGCTGATGCGAGCGACCGCACTCGGCGTGTCGCTGCGCTAGCAACAGCCACCGGCCGGTTCCGCGGCGTAGCGATACGCCGCGGCCACCAGAACCAGCGCCCAAGCAACGCCACCATTGACGGCATCAAGAATGTCCGGACGATCAACGTGTCCAGCAACAGGCCTACCCCGATGGTGAGACCGGTCTGCGCGACTGGGAGCACCGTGCTGGCCATCAAGGCGAACATCGTGATCCCGAAGACGATCCCGGCGGTCGTCACTACCCCGCCGGTCCCGGCGAAGGCCCGGATTAGGCCGGTGCCGAAACCGGCCGGGGCCTCTTCTCGGATCCGCATTGCCAGCAGCAAGTTGTAGTCGGCGCCCACGGCCACCAACGCGATGAACGCTATCGGCGCGGCGGCCCAATGCATTTCATGGCCGAGCAACTGCTGCCAGATCAGCCCGCTGACGCCCAGCGCCGAGGCGTAGGAGACGATGACGGTTCCCACTACCGCTGCTGCCGCCACCGGGCTGCGCAGCATGATCGTGACGATCAGGAAGATCAGCGCCAGGGTGGCCGCCACCAGCAAAACGATGTCGTGCCGGACGTAAACCTGGAGGTCCCGGGTGACAGGCCCCACCCCTGCCAGGTCCACCGCAGTCGGCGTCAGCGTGCCTTCCTTGGTCGCTTCGGCGACGGCTGTCTCGATTTGCCTGGCACGCTGGGCACCGTCGGCCCCCCATTCCTGCCGGTCGCCGTACACCAGCAGATACGTCGCCCGGCCGTCCCGCGAGACCAACTGATTCAATGCTTCCCGGTATCTCGGGTCGGACAGCGCTCGAGACGGCAGATAAAACCCGCCCGCCGCGCTGCCCCGGAAACTCGTGTCGATTTCTCGCAGGTAGTCGGTGAGCTGGCGCAGCCGAGGGCCGAAAGAGTTCACCGCGTCCCGCAGCTCGCTGGTCGCGGCCCGGGCCTCGCCCAGCACGCCGCGCATCGACTGCAGCGTCGATGGCAGGGCGGTCAGCGCTGTCGTTGCCGCGCCCGAGCCGGACGTCAGCTTGCCTGCGCCGCTGGACAATTCAGCGGAGCTGCGGACCACGCTGTCGACAGGTTCGACGACGCGAGCCACCACCGCGCAGATCGGATTCCCCGGGCAGTCCGGTGTGCCGTCGACGAATCGGCGCAGCGGGTCCAAGTACCCCGAAACGGTGGTGACGCTGTCCTGCAAACCTGTCATCCCTGCACGCATGTCGTCGGCGCCCGAACCGATTTCACGCAGGCCCGCTGCACCGCCGGCCATACCGCGACCTAATTGGTCCACCGCGCTACCCAGCCGGGCCAGCATGCCATCCAGCTCCCCCACCCTTTGAAGCCGCTCGACGAGCGCGTCCACATCGGCGCCCAGCTGCTCGCCGAGCACTCCGCCCTGGTAAGTCAGGGTCGCCTCGTCGGGCACGGTGCCGGCCGGCCGGCTGGCCGACTGCACCATCCGCACCCCGGGAATGGCCATGATTTGGCGGGTGATCCGCTCGATGGCAATAAGCCCGGGCGGATTGCGCAGATCGTGGTCGGCCTGGACGGTTACGACGTCGGGCAGCAGCCGGTTCGCTTGGAAGTGCTTGTCCATGGCCGCATAGCCGAGGTTGGACTCGACGTTGCGTGGGGTCGCAGCCGGTTCGTTCCACCCTGTCCGCATGCCCGCGAGCGGCAGCATCAGGACGACGATCAGTGCGCCGCTGGCCACCAGCACCGGTCCGGGCCAGCGCGCGACGGTCACGCCGATACGCCGCCACCGGCGAGCGATAACCGAGCGCCGCGGTTCCAGCAGACCGCGGCGGCTAGTTAGACCGATCATCGCCGGGATCAGCGTGAGCGCCATCAGCATCGCCGTCAAAATCCCTATCGCGCAAGGCGTTCCAACGCTGCGGAACATCGCGACTTTGGCCAGGCTCAAGCAGGCTAGCGCCGCCGACATGGTCAACGCCGACCCGACGATGACGGGTGCGACGCCGCGGTAGGCATCGGCCAGCGCGGCCGCCGGGTCGATTCCCCGCCGCCGGCCCTCGTGGTATCGGCCGATCAAGAAGATGGCGTAGTCGGTGCCGGCACCCAGGATCATCGCCGCGATCAACGCCACAGAGAACAGCGACACCTCAACCAGACCATGCTCGGCGAATACCGCGACCACCGAGCGGGCGACAGCCAGCGCCAACCCCACCGCGATCAGCGGAATGCCCGCGGCGACCGGTGAGCGGTAAACAATCAACAGCAATGCCGCGATCACCACGACCGTTGCCGCGGTTATAACCAGCATCTGGTGATCGATCGCCGCGAATTCGTCAGAGATGGTGCTACCGGGCCCGGTGACGTACACGTGCAGACCGGCGGGCGGCCCCAGACGGGCCGCCATGTGGCGGACCGCAGCAACTGACTGGCTGGCCTGCGATGTGCCCAGCATCCCCGACAACCGCAGCATCACGTTCGCTGCCTG
>NZ_DASRBZ010000301.1:0-10669 GCF_035653355.1 Mycobacterium sp.
CGCGTTTACCACGCCGATCCCTGCACCGCCTGCGCGCGAGGTGTACCTGCTGCAGCGCAGCAATGGGCCCCAGGGGCGGCGGCTGGGCAACACCAGCGGCTGGGTGCACCGGGCGTCGTTGAAGGCAAAAGGGGTGCAACAGCTCTCGGGGGTGACCTACGAGCGCATCGACGACGCCGGCCTGCACATCAGCGTCGGTGAGCACCCGCAGCTGCTGGCGGTGGACAATGTGGTGATCTGCGCGGGCCAGGAGTCGGTGCGCGACCTCGAAGAGAACTTGCGGCACAACGGTATTGACCCACACGTGATCGGCGGGGCCGCGTTGGCCGTCGAGCTTGACGCCAAGCGCGCCATCCGGCAAGGCACCGAACTGGCAGCGCGACTATAGGGGTTTACTTAGCCGCCGAACAGGCCCACCGTGCGGGCGTTGGCGATGGCCGCGGCGGCGATCTTCTGTGTGGCTTCCGGCGCGGGTGTGGAAGGCGCCAACGTCAACGGCTTATTCAACGCGTAGAGCTGGAAGCGGTAGTGGTGCACTCCGGTGCCGGCGGGTGGGCACGGGCCGAAGTACTCCGCCTTCCCGGCTGAGTTCATGCTGACAGCTGCTCCCTGGGGCAGCGGGCCTTCCCCGATTGCAGTGGTCGATGGCGGGATATTGCTGACCACCCAGTGCACATACAGACCGGAGGGCGCGTCGGGGTCGTCGACCACCAGAGCCAGCGACTGGGTGCCTTTAGGCACGTTCTGCCAGCGAAGCGGCGGCGGAACGTTGCGGCCGTGGCAGGAGTACTCGGCCGGGATCGGCGTGTTGTCACCGAACGCGGAACTGGTGACGGTGAGCTTGGCCGGCCCGGCCGGCGGTGCTGGTGTCGAGCTCGTCACCGCGCCGGAGCTCGTGGGGCCAGGAGATTGCGGATTCACCTTGCCACCACCACATGCCGGAAGCGCAAGAAGCAGCAGTGCAACAGTGGCCAGCCCCAGTCTCATGGGCGTGTGTATACCCCTGAGCGGCCGCGGCGTAAAGAGCCGGCTGGTCAGTAGCCGCTGAGCAGCCGGCGCACCCGGCCCAGCGTTTCCGGCCCGACGCTGCTGCAGATCCGCGACGGATCGGCGGGACGGCGACCCCATAGCAACAGGACACGTGCCGCCGCGTCGGTTTCCAGAGTGGCTGGTCCGTCCGTCGCGGCGAGCTCGATTCGCACCGAGCCATTTTCAGCGGCCACGACGAGGTCGTCGGCGCCGGGAACCCGCAGCCGCGCCTCGATGCGCTCGCCCGCATCGAGTAGCTCGGCGCCCTTCCTCAGCAGCGGTTTTCCTACCGCGATCACACTGTGGGTCGTCATCCAGGGTTCCGCCAGCCGAGCCTGTGAAGCTGCGTCGTCTCCGGTGATGTCCCAGGTATGCAAGACGCATTCTTCGCGCATGTGCTCGGCGAACCATGGCACCTTCATCGTGCGCCCGGTCCAGGCGACGTCGGTATCGGCGGGAATACCGTCGGCTGCTTCGGCGACCTCGTTGAGTCTGATCATTCTGTCGTGCAGGGCATCCCACAGATCCGTGGTGTTCATGGCGCGCAGCGGGCCCTCGCGTTCCTCGAAGCTGCGGGTGTCGACGGTTTCGCCCTCAAGGTGTTTGCCCAATACTCTGGCGAGTTCTTCGGCGTTGCCTGCTTGGTGGATGACGATGTCGCGCACCGTCCAGGCCTCACACCACGTGCCGGCGTCGGGTCGGCGTTGCTGCACCGCATCAAGAAAAGGCTGCCACTCGGGAAACCGGTCAGTGTCCACGTTTCGATTCATCAGGCCGCCAACAGTGAGTAGGTGGTGGTTCGTTGACGCGCGGGCCGGCCGATACCCTCGGCGATCGCGGCCAACTCGGGCACGGTCTTGGCGGACCCGTGTTCGGAGCCAGCCATCCGCGAGATCGTTTCCTCCATCAACGTGCCGCCCAAGTCGTTGGCGCCGCCGTTGAGCATCACCTGGGTGCCGTGCACCCCGAGCTTAACCCAGCTGGTCTGGATATGAGAGATGCGGCCGTGCAACATGATCCGTGCCAGCGCGTGCACTGCGCGGTTGTCGCGATGGCTGGGCCCGGGCCGCGACGCGCCGGCCAGATACAGCGGCGAATGCTGATGGACGAATGGCAGCGGCACGAACTCGGTGAAACCCCCAGTCCGGTCCTGGATGTCGCGCAGCACATTCAGGTGCGCAACCCAGTGCCGCGGACTGTCGACATGGCCGTACATCATCGTCGAGCTGGATCGCAGACCGACTTCGTGGGCGGTGGTGACGATCTCGATCCACATCGACGTCGGCAACTTGCCCTTGGTGAGCACCCAGCGCACCTCGTCGTCCAGAATCTCGGCCGCAGTGCCGGGGATCGTGTCGAGCCCAGCCTCGCGGAGGCTGGTCAGCCATTCGCGAATGCTCAAGCCGCTCTTGGTGACTCCGTTGGCGATTTCCATCGGGGAGAAGGCATGCACGTGCATCGACGGCACCTTCGCCTTGACCGCGCGAACCAGATCGGCGTATCCGGTGACCGGCAGCTCGGGGTCGATACCGCCCTGCATACATACCTCGGTGGCGCCTTCGACATAGGCCTCCCACGCCCGGTCGGCCACCTCGTCGACCGACAGCGAGTAGGCGTCCGGGTCACCCTTGCGCTGCGCGAATGCGCAGAACCGGCAGCCGGTATAGCAGATGTTGGTGAAATTGATATTGCGGTTCACCACGAAGGTCACGTCGTCACCGACAGCATCGCGGCGCAGCGAATTCGCCAGCGCTGCAACAGCTTCCAATGCCGGGCCGTCAGCGGTGGCCAGCGCCAGATACTGCTCGTCGGAGCAGCCGGCGGGATCGCGTTCGGCCGAGCGCAGCGCTGCCAGCACGTCGGTGTCGATGCGTTCTGGTGCGCGCACTGCCAGCGCCTGCACCTGCGCGCGGATCGAATCCCAATCCCCGAACGCGCTGTCCAGATCGCTGCGGGCCTCGGTGGTGCGCCCCTCGACATCGATCCCCGAATGCAAGTCGACCCGCCCCGCCGACGCCACATCGTCGGGCTCTTGCCACACCATTCCCACCGCGTTCACGTCGCGGGCCAGGCCAGTCGCCGAATCGGCCAGTGCCATGACATGCCGGCGCACCCGCGGGTCGATCCACGCCGCTCCGGCCTGCACGTATTTGGGCTGCGCGGTCAGCCGTTGCACCAGGTCGTATCCAGCCTCGGCGGTGACGGCCGACAGTTCATCCAATGCTGGCCAAGGCCTTTCGGGATTGACGTGGTCAGGCGTCAGCGGTGAGACGCCGCCCCAGTCGTCGACACCGGCACGGATCAGCGCCAGGCACTCCTCGCGGGACACCAGGTTCGGCGGCGCCTGGATGCGCATGCCTGGGCCGAGCACCAACCGCGCCACCGCCACCGTCGCCAGGAAATCGTCGAAACCCGCATCGGGCGCCGATGCCATCGCGGTGTGCTCCTTGGCCCGGAAGTTTTGCACGATCACTTCCTGGATATGCCCGAACTCCTTGTGCACCTTACGGATCGCATGCAATGTCTCGGCGCGCTCCTGCAGCGTCTCACCGATGCCAACCAGCAGCCCCGTCGTGAACGGAATCGACAGCCGCCCCGCATCAGTGAGCACCCGCAACCGAACAGCGGGGTCTTTGTCCGGGCTGCCGTAGTGCGGCAGACCCTTGGTTTCGAACAGCCGCCGCGATGTGGTCTCCAGCATCATGCCCATCGAGGGCGCTACCGGTTTGAGCCGCGACATCTCCGACCAACTCATCACGCCCGGGTTCAGGTGCGGCAGCAGGCCGGTCTCCTCCAGCACCCGGATCGCCATTGCCCGCACGTAGGACAGCGTGGAGTCATAGCCGCGTTCTTCCAGCCACTGCCGGGCCTCGGGCCAGCGCTGCTCGGGGCGGTCGCCGAGCGTGAATAGTGCTTCTTTGCAGCCGAGTTCACCGCCGCGACGGGCGATGTCGACGATCTCGTCAGGTTCCAGATACATGCCCGACCCTTGGGCGCGCAGCTTGCCCGGCACGGTGACGAACGTGCAGTAGTGGCAGGTGTCGCGGCATAGCCGGGTGGCCGGGATGAAGACCTTGCGTGAGTAGGTGACCGGCAACCGGCCGGTGGCGCCACGTCGTCCGGCCGATTCCAGACCGGCGTCGCGCACCCGTGCCGCACTACGGCACAGGTCAGCCAGATCCCCGCCGCGGGCCGTCATCGCCAGGGCGGCCTCGTCAACGTTGAGCGTCACCCCGTCGCGAGCACGCCGCAACACGCGCCGCAGCGCGCTGGCGCTAGCGGCGGTGGGTTTCCCCGGAACGGCGGGGATGGGCAAGTCGGCGCTGCGTTGCGGGTTCAGGGCCACTCCCCCGTAACGTCCGCTCGCTGCGAAATCATCCGCACCCTCTCACCATCTCCATATTTCGGTGCCTGGCATGACCGTCACATTAGACCTGAGTTTCGCCCGTCTGGCTCACCTGGGGCTGGGGGCTGGCCGGCTCGGGCTCGACCTGTTTTGTCCGGCGTCGGCGCCACAGCACCATCCATACCGGCGGTACGACGCCGACCGCGATCAGCAGCGGCGCACGCGCCAAGGCCAGCATGCCAGGCCCATCGAAGATTCTGTCGTCGCCGGGACCGCCGAGGGTCATCGCGGCCACGGTCAGCAACCACGTCCACAGCGGCAGTGCGGCCACCCGGGACGATTTAGTCCAGTGCATGGCTGCCCATACCAGGACGGCGTTGACCAAACCGCTTATCAACGCGCTTACCGGGAACGGAATCGACCCGATGTAGGCGGGCAGCAGCAGTGCCGCCGCGAGTGCGGACAGGACGCCATCGATGGCCAGCAGGGTAAGAACGACGATACGGATCGCGGGGTCCGTCGCCGCGGTGTCATCACTCGATGCGACGGTTGGCTGGGTGGCGGTCAGGTCGGGATGCTGTCGAGCTGCGCGACCAGGGAAGCGATCACCCACTGAAAGTTATCGAGTCGGTCCTGCCAGTGCTGCATGTTGGGGTCCATATCGGGGTCCATACCGGTTCCTTCCACGAGGCTGGCTGGTAGGAAGCCTACCGCGCGGCGGATGGGGTCAAGTCGAGTCCGGCGAGCAGATCGGTCTCCCAGCCGCGCTCGTCGCGCTTTCCCGCTGTGCCGGCCGCCAGGATGTAGTGCTCGTCCGGCAGGATCGGCAGCGCCAGGTTGTTCGACAAAGCGCACGCCCGCCCGGTCGGCCCGACCACGACCTGAGTGGCGTGCGCGGACAGCGCCGCAACCTTGGCCGGTAGCGCATCGGGTGCCTCGATGACTGCGTCGATCCGCTCGTCCGGGTAGCCGAACTCGCCGATATCGCTGTGGTCGGTCGGGATCACCCAGTGGGGCTGTAGATCGTCACGACGCAGCGCGCGCCAGCCCGCCGAGAAGGCCCTCGCAGCGACGACCGTCCAATAAACCTTGGGTACGGTCCAGGGCGCACCCGGGTAGTCGGTGGTGCCGGCGGCGGCAGCCGCCGCTGTGGTGACGGCATGGGCGCGAATGTGGTCGGGGTGGCCGTATCCCCCGTTCGGGTCATAGGTCACGACGACGTGCGGCCGCAATTCCCGGATGACCGACACCAATGCGCCGACAACGTCGCGCTCTTCGGCGTCGACGAACTTCTGCTGACGCCGCTGCGCGGTGCCGGGCATGCCGGAATCGCGCCAGCGACCCGCACCCCCGAGATAGCTCGGCGCGCCGACGCCGAGAGCCTGCAGTGCGGTGGTGAGCTCACCGATGCGGTACCCGCCGAGTTGGTCGGCGTGGTCGACGGACAGCTGCGCCCACTGGTCGCCGATGACTTCACCCTCTTCGCCGAGTGTGCAGGTGACGACCTGCACTCGAGCACCGCGCGCGGTGTAATGCGCGATGGTGGCGCCGGTGGTGAGGCTTTCGTCGTCGGGGTGGGCATGGACGAACAGCAACCGCGGCGTCTCGTGGGACGGCATGAGAAAACCGTACCGGTGCCGCTTCGCCCGGCAAGGACGACGGGTCCGCGGAACCGCTGGGTTCGTTGGTCGGGTGCATAGTGAACTGTCACGTCTACCGGTGATATGCCGGCTAAACGCCTTGTACGAGCGGTAGATAATGCGTCAGGTCCGTGCATCTCGTCCTGCGAATACGTCCGCGGTGAGGTAAGGTAACGCGCCTTTCGCGGATGTTGCTGCGGCGAACCAGATTTCACAAAGGCGCCGCTATGACGACTGCAAGATGGCCATCACCGCAAAACCACGGCGTGTCACCGCCATGAGAAACGATGATGGCTACTATCGGAGAATGCCACAGCAGAGCAAAGCCGTAAAAAGCCGTCGCCGGGGCCAAGAACTCGAGAACGCGCTGTACGAAGCCACACTGGCCGAACTGGCGGCGGTGAGCTACGGCGGACTGACCATGGAGGGTATCGCCGCACGGGCCCGCACCGGCAAGGCCGCGCTGTATCGACGCTGGGCCAGCAAGCGCGCTCTGGTGCAGGCCGCTCTGCTGCACGCCCTGCCGCCGTTGCCGCAGCCCAGCGCCGACCGGTCGCCACGTGAGAACCTGTTGGCGGTGTTCACCGCACACTGTGAGGTGCTCGCCGGCAAGACCGCCTTTCCGAGTCTGGACATCATCGGCCAGTTGGTTCACGAATCGGAGCTGCGCGCGATTTTCGCCGACGCCGTGGTGGCGCCCCGCCTTCGCATCATCGAATCGATCCTGCGAGCCGCCGAGCGCAATGGCGACATCGATCCGGCCCGTCTGACCCCGCTGACCGCACGAGTTGGGCCGGCGTTGATCAACCACCACCTCCTGTTGACTGGAGCGCCACCGAATAAGCGACAACTCGCGCGGATTCTCGACACGGTCCTTCCCCAGCGGGCACCGGCGGTCAGTCGAGGCGGGTAGCCGCGACCGCCCAAATCGGGAAGTGCACCCGATGGTCATCGAGTAGCGGCTCAAGGGTTTTCAGCCGTTTCTGGAAGGGCTCGAACCGCTTGGCCATGTCCGGGGTGGTCGCCATCATCTGTTGCATGAAAGCCAGCGTTTGCGGCCTGAAGACGCCGACGTATGTGGAGGTACCAAGGTAGTCGACACGCCATCCGGCCGCACCCAGCACGCGCTCGAAGTTGTCGGCGGGCAGACCGTCGAACTGCAGGCCGTTGACGTTGTGGCGGCCGAACTCGAACATGAACAGCCGAGCCCCGGGCTTGGTGGCGCGGTGCAGTGCCTGGGCGTATCGACCTTGGGTGTCCTCGTCGTCCATGAACACGTGGTAGAAGGCGCTGTCGACTACGGTGTCGAACCGGCCCTCGAACCCGTCGAGCTTGGTGGCGTCGGCCACGCGAAAGTCGACCTGCACACCCGCGTTCTCGGCGTTGCGTTTGGCCCGCTCTATCGCCGACGGTGAGCCGTCGACACCGGTAGCCGAAAGGCCTTGCGCCGCAAAGTGGATAGCGTGATACCCGGGACCCGTGCCGGGGTCGAGCACCTCACCGCGCACGCCTCCGAAGGCGACCAGCTGCTGCACAACCGGCTGTGGGCCGCCGATATCCCATGGGACGAGGCCCTGTTCGGAGCGCTCACCACGGTAAAGTTCTTCGAACGTCGGGTCGATGCCGTCTGCCATGTCTGCTCCTAAGCTCGTTCCCTGAGCGCCAAGATAGCCACTCCAGGCAAGGAACGCTAGCGGCTACTACCAGCGAGACGTTACTGCGAGGTCTTCAGCCATTGGCCGGCGTCGCCGACGATGCCCACCGGCACCGCGCCGGATAGGTTGACGTTTTGCACGCTGGGTCCCGCGGCGACGATCGTGGTGTCCTGCAGGATCGGCAACACGGTCGCCATGTTCCACAGCCGCGGCTCTACCGCGTTGATCACCTCGTTGATGTCCTTGGTGCCCTGCAGTGCAGCGTCGATATTCGACTGGATGCTGCGGTCGCAGATTCCTGTGATGTTCGACGGCGCCTGCACCAGCGCCCCCGGCTCCGGCGAGCGGCTCGGCGGCGTCGACGTCGGCGTCCCCGAGGGCTTGGCAGCGTGCGGCGCGGTCGGCGATCCGTCGGACCTGCTGGCCGCCGGCGCCCCCGATGTTGACACCGGGGTCTCCTCTAACGCGGGGCAGCCGTAGCGGGAGGCCAGCAGCGTCGCAAGGTTGCCGCCGGCTTGATGCCAGCCCACGACGGCGTCCACGCGGTTGTTGACCAACGCGTCGCGGTAGAGCACCACCGGATCCAGCCCCAGCACGGTGGCGGCGATGCCGACATTGCGCAATTGGTCGGCGGCCGTGTTGGCCACTGCCACCGCCGTCGGGTCGTTCGATGCGACGCCGATAACCAGGGATAATTGCTTGCCGTCCTTGCTGATTCGGCCACGGGTGAACTCCGGAGCGCCGGTGTTGGCCGGTGTGCTGGCCGGGTCTGCTGGCGGCGGCACCGACGCAGACGTGTCGTTTTCGATCTGGTAGCCGCCGGCTTCCAAGAGACTCAGCGCGTCCGCCTTAGTCATCGCGGGCGGCGCTGTCGGCACATACCCGGGGTCGCTGGGCGCACGGATCTGGGCTTGGTCCAGCGTGACGGTGTTGTCGCTGCCGGCCCCGACCGCGGCGAGCAGATCGACGTCCAGCAGGCCCAGAATCGCCTTGCGCACTTGGGCATCGGCCAACTTGGGCTCACCGGCGCGCAGCGTCAACTGCATGACCCGCGGCGTCATGATCCGTGCGGTCCGCACGTCGGGAATGGCGGACAGTTGGGCGAATGCCGCTGACCCACCGTGCACCTGGGCGACTTGAGTGTCGCCGTTGCGGATCGAGTCGGCCAATGCGGCAGGCGCGCCCGCGCGACGAAAGAGGATGAGATCGGGCTTGGCCGGCGGGCCCCAGTAGCGGTCGTTGCGGGCAATCAAGATCTCGTCGCGCTGCGGGTCGATGTTCTCCACCCGGAACTGTCCGCCGGTGACGGGCAGCGCGCGAGCCAGCCCGGCCGGGAAGCCGCCGGGCACATCTTTGACGATATGTGCAGGCAGGATGTTGCTGAACAACTCCCGCCATGCCGGATACGGCTGGGAGAAGGTGACGACCGCTTGCTTGCCGCCCTCGATCGACTGGACGCCGGTGATGAGGTCGTAGCCGGCCGGGTCGACGACACCGGGCTGGCTGACCATCTGCCGCCACAGGTACCAGAAGTCGTCGGCCGCGATTGGGGCGTTGTCGGTCCACTGCGCCTCCGGCCGGATCTTGTAGGTCACCGTGAACGGGTTGTCGTTGGTGACGTCGGCCGATACCAGCAGGGTCGGATCCATTTCCCAGCGCGAACCCGTCGGCGCGCTCGGGTCGGGCACCGGGCGAAACGCACTGGGCAGCACCAGCGCGCTGACCGCGGCGTTGACCGCGGACAGATCGGAGAGCAGGTGGGGGTTGAAGCCGGCGCCGATCGAGTCGATGCCCATGATGACCTGCATGACGCGCGGCGGCGGGGGCGGCGAGCTGCGTGACGTCTCGGTGCTCTGCGGCGCGGGCGGGGGCTTGACGGTACAGCCCGATACCGCCAGCCCCAGCACTGAAGCCAGCGCGCCGATGGTTAACCAGGCGCGTCGGGCTCGTTTCGGCACGCCCATCAGGGTATCGGTCGGCCCATCGGCTGCCCCATAGCCGCGCAGACCGACCTCTCGGCCGCGAGCGTAACGCCAGGGCGGGACCCCGGCTGATTTCTCGCCACAGCGTAACGCTCGGCGGCCGATACCGTCATGGCGCTAGCCCCGCGCCTTGGCCCGCGCCCGGCTGCGCGCCCGCTCGGTAGCGCCGAGCAGCACCTTCCGGACCCGCACCGCCTCCGGGGTGACCTCGACGCATTCGTCGGGCCCGCAGAACTCCATGGCGCGTTCCAAGTCGAGGTCTATGGGCTTGGCGACGGTCTCCATCACCTCGGCGGTCGACGAGCGGATATTGGTCAGCTTCTTTTCCCGGGTGACGTTGATGTCGAGGTCTTCCGGGCGCGGATTAATACCGACCACCATGCCCTGGTAGGTGTCCTGTCCGGGCGCGACGAAGAACTGGCCCCGATCGGCCAGCTGTAGCAGCGCGTAGGCGGTGACGGTCCCGGCACGATCGGACACCAGCGACCCGCTGTGGCGGGTACGGATTTCTCCAGCCCACTGTCGGTAGCCGTCGAACACCGCGTGCGCGATGCCGGTGCCGCGCGTCTCGGTGAGGAAATCGGTGCGCCAGCCGATCAGTCCGCGGCTGGGCACCGTGAAATCCATCCGCACCCAGCCCGAGGCGTGGTTGGTCATCTCCGTCATGCGTCCCCGACGCGCGGCCATCAACTGCGTGACTGCGCCGATGTACTCCTCGGGGCAGTCGACGGTCAGCGCCTCGACCGGCTCATGCAGTTTGCCGTCGATAGTCTTGGTCACCGCTTGGGGCTTGCCGATGGTCAGCTCGAAACCCTCCCGGCGCATCTGCTCGACCAGCACGGCCAGCGCCAGCTCGCCACGCCCCTGCACCTCCCAGGCATCCGGCCGGCCAATGTCGACGACGCGGATCGAGACGTTACCCACCAGCTCGGCGTCGAGGCGGGCTTTGACCATCCGCGCGGTCAGCTTGTGCCCGGGCACCTTGCCTGCCAGCGGCGAGGTGTTGGTGCCGATGGT
>NZ_DASRBZ010000302.1:0-9167 GCF_035653355.1 Mycobacterium sp.
ATCGTCGGTTGGCGGCGAAGCGGCTCGCGGACGCTCCGGCAGCAGCCCGGGCGGTATTTCCGTCGTAGCGGCGTTCTTGCGTGGCTCCGGCGGCGATTCCTCATAGCGAACGAACTTGCGGTACGCGTACACACAGAACCAGGCGAAGAGCGGCCACTGCAATGCGTAGCCCAGGTTCTGGAAGGTGCCCGACGCCGACTGAAATCTCGTCCACTGCCACCAACCGAGAGCCAGGCAGCCACTGGCGGCGATGATCACCAGCAAGATCAGTGCTGGCCTCCGACGACGCGTAGTGGACACCTTTTGACGGTACCGCGCTGGTCCGTAAGCGCTCACGCCTTGGGCCCGACGAACTCATCAAGGCGGGCAACCGCTGCCTTGCGGTAGACGGCGACCTGATACTTGCCCGGCGTCGTCCACGGAATTCCTAGGTCGTCCAGCGCCGCGCAGAACAACCCTCGGATATCGTCCGATCGGTTCGAAAAGTGATACCGGACGCTCCGTACACCGCGATCTTTAGCCACCACGCGGCAGCCGTCGCTGTCGATCAGGCCCCGGATGAATTCCTCTGTGGCTTGTTTGACGAGCACTTGCTGCCATTCCTCCAGTCGAATGGGCCTCAAGTGCTTTTTGCCTGGACCATGCTGCGGAAAAAGACATGGCCAGTGCGTCGAGTAGAGCGATACCTCCGTGCAACGGTCGGACCGCAGTAGCGTGGCCGCGCGCTGTCCGGGCATAAGGAGGTTGATCGCCTCACGGCAGCTTTCGATGATGCCCGGGTATTTCGCGTCGAGGACGATTCTTAGACGCCAGGTGCGGGGGTGCCGCGAGACGCAGCCGTCGCCGAGATACAGGCCGAATAGATAGCAGTACGCCGACGGCGGTAGCGCAGAAAAGTCATGGTCGATGCCGCAGGCTGACGATGCGCTCGGACTCCTTACTCGCGTTGGCTTGGATCGCCATTCCCAGACTGTCCTCCGAGGTATACCTGTCTGACGAGCGATTGCGCAGTCGTTCATGCCGATTGCGATGAGGCGCTGCACTGCTTGGAACTCTTCGGCCGACCGCACCATTGCACCTCTCTCGCCGTGATGACCCCCACCGTAGGAACGACCACCGACAGATTCGTCGACGTGCGAAGCGGTACCATCGCTAGGCCAGCGGGCGTGATGAAACTGGCAAACATGCCGGCTTTAGGTGCCGGTGCTCGAAAGAGCTTGAGGGTTCGAGTCCCTCCGCCCGCACTGATGCGATTGCAGCAATTTATTCAGTTTTTACATTGACGGTCATCGAACAGGCGGTAGGTTCCAGCGTCAACTTGTGGTACTCGTATCCATTGCAGCGCAAGCACATTCAACCGTCCATAGACCATGCGGGGTGACCTTGCGCGCCGGTGCCTGTAGACCGCCACGTGGAGTCATCCGGTGGACGACGTCGGCCATCGAAGTCAGGCGCGACCACGGCAAGGGAAAGCATGGCGGCTTCCTGGCACTGAAGCGTCCATTGAACACAAATGCGCGCAAGAACCGAGCGGACTTTTCGGCGTGGCTCTAGTCAGGGATTGTCCCACTTTGTAACATCCGTCTTACGGCGGTGTCGCTGCTAGCAAAATAACGGTTATCCCGCCGCCTTGCGGCTGTGGCAATACGCTTATATGCCGGGTATCTCCGCGAAGGAGAGGGATCATGCGGCGGTTGTGGTCTCCGCGAATGGTTGCAGCGTGTTAGCCCGGCATCGGGGCGCGGTGGCATGCAAGGGGCCGACGCCAATCCTCGGGCGCCCTTTCGTACCGCAGCACGGCTTTGGGACGTGGCCCTGGTGAACTGGTCAGACAATGTGACGACGGCATTCGCAGTGCTGCTGACTATTGGATTGGCCGGCTTGGCTTTAGTCGTGATGGGTTTCTTCGGCGGCCCGACAAGAGAGGTTCGGCAACCGGCGTCCGTCACGGCCGGGGCGCAGAAGCCTCCCCGCCGATCGCGCGTCGACCATGCGAGGGCGCAAGCCGAACCGAAGCCGTCGCGACTGCAGCTGAAAGCCGAGGCGCGGGCGCGCGCACAAGCCCGAGAAGCGGAAACTGTGGCCGCTGAGGCGCGCGTGCGGGCAGGAGCAGCGGAAGCCGAAGCCCTGGCCGCCGAAGCCGGAATTCTGGCTGCCCAAGCCGAAGCTCTGGCCGCCGAGGCGCGGGCGCGGGCGGAAGCCGGCAAAGCGGAGGCTCTGGCCGCCGAATTGCGGAAGCGGGCGCGGGTGCGGGCCGAAGCCGCCGAAGCCGAAGCTGTGGCCGCCGACGCGCGGGCGCGGGCGGAAGCCGCCGAAGCCGAAGCTGTCGCCGCGGAGGCGCGGGCGCGGGCTAAGGCTGGCGAAGCGCAGGCCCTTGCCGCTGAGGCGCGGGCGCGTGCCGAAGCCGCCGAAGCCGAAGCCGTGGCCGCCGAGGCGCGGGCGCGGTTAGAAGGTGGCGAAGCCGAAGCCGTGGCCGCTGAGGCGCGCGAGCGGGCGCGGGTGCGGGCGGAAGCCGCCGAAGCCGAAGCCGTGGCCGCGGAGGCTCGGGCGCGGGCGGAAGCTGGCGAAGCGGAAGCTGTGGCCGCGGAGGCGCGGGCGCGCGCGGAAGCCGCGGAAGCCGAAGCTGCGGCCGCCGAGGCGCGGTCCCGAGCCGTCAAGCTGCGGCTTGAGGCGGAAAGCAGTCGCCGGCCGCTTCGTCGCACCGATTAGGTACATATCGCAGCCTGCCATCGGCCCGGATCATCGCTATTGCGGTATATGACGTTGCCATTAATGCTCAGCGACCCCGACCGCCCCGCTGGACTAACCAGATGCTTAACGCGACGGATGCGATCACGATGAGGCTGAGCAGGATGGGGGTTGTCATCGCAGTAATCTACCGGTGAGCGACGAGCCACACGAGACCGCTAGATCGGATGGGCGGCGAACCACTCGAGCAGCAAGTCGGCGATGGCGTCGGGCTGTTCGTCGGGTATCCAGTGGGACACGCCATGCAAAGTCTCGAAGCGGTATTCGCCAGTCACGTAACGGCCGCAGTTGTGAGCCGCTTTGTCGAGCACGGCCGTATCACCGTCGCTCCACACGTACAGCGTCGGGACGCTGATCTTGCCGATTGCCCTTCGCATGTCCGCCAGCGGCATGGCCCGATACCAATTGAGCGCGGCTGTCAACGCACCAGGCTCAGCCATTGCGGTCCCGTCGCGGTCGGCGGCCTCAGCTGACTGCCCGCTGGATCGCAGTGCCTTCGCCAACTGGGCCGGATTTCCTTGCCTGCCAAGAAGAAACAACTCCGGGAGGCGCGGCAGCTGGAAGACGTACATGTACCACGATGCGAGACCCTGACGACTGGTAACGAGAGCCCTCAGAAACGCGGCCGGGTGTGGCACAGACAACGGCGACACTGTCGCAACGCGGTCCGGCATTTGCGCGGCGACGCCCCACGCCACCACCGCGCCCCAGTCGTGACCAACCAGATGCACGCGGCTCGCGCCGCTGGCATCGATCAATGCACGGACGTCCTCGACGAGTTCGGGCATGCGATAGTCACGCCGCCGCGTAGGACGGGCACCGGGCGAGTAGCCCCGCTGATTGGGGGCCAGGCAGCGATATCCTGCTTCGCTGAGCCGGTCGATGACCTTACTCCAGCTGGTATTGAACTGGGGGAAACCATGCAACAGCACAACGGCCGGCGCGTCATTCGGGCCGGCATCAATCACGTCGAAAACCAGGTTTCCCCGGCGGTATTGGTCCATGGCTTCAGCGTGAGCCTCGACTGGTACGCGAATAGCATTCGGCTCCAGCCACGTCCGACGACGTGCCGACCGTAAGTGCGGCAACGGATTCGCCCCCGATCACGTGGGCGCGCCTTGAGCGCGGTTTCAGCATTGCGTCTCGATCTTGAAGTCGGCCGTTTTCGGCGTCGTGGGATTCTCCGTATTCGTCCCTTGCGCAGTGCCGGTGATCCTGTACGTGCCGTTGGTAAAAGTCGCCTTGGCCGTGCCGACCCCGGCGTCGGCGACCCCGGTGAAGCCGTTGACGTTGTTGATGTTGACGCTCTCGGCTTTCGGATTATCAGACTGCAGTCGCAGCATGGCCTGCACACTGCCCGGGGCCGCACCGATGTCGACCGACACCAACCACTCAACTTGGGTGCACGACACAGCATGCGAGGTGCGAGTGTTGCCGTCGACGGTGATCCGGGCGGTCTTCTGCCGCACCGTTTCAGAGTGTGAACACCCGAGACCACCCGCCATCACTGCCAAAGCGATCACCGTCGTCGCGACGATCCGGTTGCTCACCGGGCACCTCCGTTCGAGCAGCGATGCGGTGCTGCCTCCCGCACCAATTTCTACCAGCCAACTCGGCGCATCAAGGCGTAATCCGACGAACCCAGCGGTGTGCTGATCGAGAGCTATGGCAGTTGCCGTATGGCTTACAGTTGACAAATCAGTCTAAAGACCATCCGCTTACCGGCCAGCTGGGAGGCACGTTGCCGAGCAGAATGACCAACCCGTCGCTGCGATGAGTGCTGCATTGTCTATACCCCGATACCCAAACGACGTGACCAGTGAGTGGCTGTCGGTCGTCCTCACCGAGCGCGGGACGCCGGTCGAGGTCTCGGAGATCGGTGTTGTGCCCATCGGTACGGGACAGACGGGTGCGACGTTTCGGGTATCGGCCAGTTATGCGATAGCGCCGGCGGGATTGCCGGATACCTTCGTCGTCAAATTGCCTGCCCAGGACGACACGGTGCGCGACCGCGTGGTCATCGGTTACCGCAGTGAGTGCGCGTTTTACTCGTCCATTGCTTACCGGGTGCAGATCCCCACACCGCAGTGCTTCTACTGCGCGATCACCGAAGACGCTACGGAATATGCGCTGTTGCTCGCCGACCAGGCACCGGCCGTGCAGGGCGATCAAATCGCGGGCTGCGGTGAGCAGGAGGCCCGCCTGGCGGTGACGGCGCTGGCCGGTCTGCACGGGCCGAGCTGGTGTGATCCGGTGTGGCTGGATTTCCCAGGCATCGCGTTCGCCCGGCCAGATGAGGCGTCAGCCGGCGGTCTCGGCGAGGTCGCGAAGATGAGCGCCGACATCACCCTGAGCAAGCTCGGCGACCGGATGAGCACCGAGGACCGGGAAACGTTCACCGCCGCAATGGATTTGGTTACGCAGTGGCTGCTGGCTGAACGAGACCGGTTCGCGTTGCTGCACGGCGACTATCGGCTCGACAACATGCTGTTCAACCGAAAAACCAACAGCATCACCGTGGTCGACTGGCAGACCCTTGGTGTCGGGTTGCCCGCGCGGGACCTCGCATATTTCACTGCCACCAGTCTCAGGCCGGATCTGCGCTCCTCGATCGAAATACACCTTGTCGACGAGTATCACCGGACGCTGTCCGGCTACGGCGTCACCGACTATGACCGTGAAACGTGTTGGCGCGACTACCGACTCGGCATGCCGCAGGCACTGCTGATCTCGGCTTTGGGATTCGCCTTCGCCACGGCCACAGACCGCGGCGACGACATGGTGCTGACCATGCTGCAGCGCGGCTGCCAGGCGATCCGCGATTTGGGGACGCTCGAACTGATCGGCTGAGGATGCGGTTAGAGGTCGCCAGTGAAGTCGGCCGTGAGCCAGCGGTCGGGTCGGATGGTGAACAACACCTCCTCGTGGCCTTCCATACTGCGAACGAATGCGCGGCCACCTTCCTCGCCGAGGTAACGGATGGCAATGGCTTCCTGTACGTCCGCTGGAGCGGGGCGGGTGGTTCCGGTGATGGTGCCCTCCACCGCCACGTATTGATAGGGCGGCTCCTCACGCTGGACCACGAGTGTCACCGCGCCGGCCCGCTCGATGAGCCGCGCCTTGCGAGTTGAGGGCCCGGTCATAATCCGGATGTTTCCACCAGGGGAGTAGTCGTACCAGATCGGAACACTCGCCGGCGGCCAGCCGTCAGCGGCTGCGACGGAAAGTACGGCGACATGCTTGGCGGCGAGGAAGTCCTGACGTTCGGTTTCGGTGAGAGCTTTCATGTGGCGTGAAAACGCTAATCCCAGAGTTCTATTCCCGGTGCAGGCCGGAAGGCCGAATCAGTATTGGGTAGAACCCTGGTCGACCGGGATGCGAGCCGCTGTGACATGGCGTGATTCATCGCTGGCCAGCCAGCACACCGCGTCGGCGATATCTTCGGGCTGCGACACCCAATCGGGCAGAAACGGTGTGAGCACGTTGGTCAACTGTGGGTTGGTTTCGCTGGCTTTGCCGATCGCCGCGACCATGTCACCGCTACCCATGGGGGTGTTGACCGGACCTGGATGCACGCTGTTGACCCGGATCGAATACTTGCCCAGCTCAGCGGCGAACGCGCGGGCCATCCCGGTCACGGCGTGCTTGCTGGCGGTGTAGTGCACCATGAACGGCTGCATCTTCATCCCGGCGGCGGAGCTGATCAAGATGATCGAGCCGCCTCGGCCGCCGTCGATGATCTTCTGCGCCCCGGCCATTACGGTGTTCCAGGTGCCGGTCACGTTGACGTCCATGACATCGCGGAAAGACTCCGGCGTGATCTCGTTCCAGGCTTGCGGAGCGGCGATGCCGGCGTTGGCGACAATGATGTCGAGCCGTCCCAGGGCCTCCACACCGTCGTCAACGGTCTCGCGGAGCGCGTCGAAGTCGCGGGTGTCGACGACCGAGGCGAGGATTTTGCGGCCGGTTCCTTCGACCAGGCGAACCGTCTCGTCGAGATCGTCCGGGGTTGCGGAGTCATAGGGCACGCAGGGCGGCAGCGTGCCGGCGATGTCGACCGCGATGATGTCGGCACCTTCGCTGGCCATCCGAACCGCGTGTGCACGGCCCTGGCCGCGCGCGGCTCCGGTAATGAATGCCACCTTGCCCGCGAGTCGGCCGGTCATGTCGCTCCTCGGAATGTGTCAGAAGTTGTCACTGTTGACGTTGGGCCGCTCTGACGAGGTTCGACCCGATGATCAGCCGCTGGATTTCGCTGGTCCCCTCATAAAGGCGCAGCAACCGGACATCGCGGTAGATGCGCTCGACGGGGACCTCGCGCATGTAGCCGCTGCCGCCGTGAATCTGCACGGCGAGATCGGCCACCTTTCCGGCCATTTCGGTACAAAACAGCTTCGCTGCAGACGGTGCGATGCGGCGATCCCGATTACTCTCCCATAGCTGAGCGGTGTCGCGGACCAGAGCCCGTCCGGCCAGCACCCCAGTCTGCTGGTCGGCGATCATCGCCTGCACCAACTGGAAGTTCCCGATCGGCGTACCACCTTGGGTGGCGGTGGCCGCGTACGCAACCGATTCGTCGAGTGCGCGCTCTGCTGCCCCCACGGCAAGCGCGGCGATGTGCACGCGCCCGCGGGCCAACGAGATCATCGCTGCCCGATAGCCGATGTCCTCGCTGCCACCCACGAGGGCGGTGGCCGGAACCCGGACATCGGTAAAGCTGACGTCGGCCGTCCACGCGCCTTCCTGACCCATCTTGGCGTCCTTGGCGCCGACCTCAACCCCTGCTGTCTCCGCTGCAACTAGGAAAACCGCGATACCGGGTCCGGCATCATCGGCGGGCCGGGTTCGGGCGAACACCACGAACAGATCGGCGACCGGCGCATTGGTGATAAAGCGCTTCTGGCCGGTGATAACCCAATCGTCGCCATCCCGAACGGCTTTCGTGCGCAGCCCTGACGGATTCGACCCCGCTCCCGGTTCGGTGAGCGCGAAGGACGCGACCACGTCGCCAGCTGCCATCGGCTCGAGCCAGCGGCTCTTCTGCTCCTCGGTGCCGAACCCGACGAGCACCTGGCCGGCGATGCCGTTGTTGGTGCCGAACATCGACCGCAGCGCCAGAGAGGTGTAGCCCAATTCCATCGCCAGCTCGACGTCTTGCATCAGGTTCAGGCCCAGGCCGCCCCACTGCTGCGGGATCGCGTAGCCGAACAGGCCCATCTTCTTGGCTTGGTCACGCAGCTCGTCGGGCACTTTGTCGTTGGCCAGAATTTCCTGCTCGCGTGGGACGACGGCGGCGCGCACGAAGCGGCGGGTCTGCGCCAGGATCTCCTCGAAATCCTCGTCGCTGACTTCGGCCATAGACGGATGCTCCCCTTCCGCGCTTCGGTGCCTACCCCTGGTCGCCCACGATCCTATATGAAATATGATGTTCGCTCGTCTAGCGGTTACCGGGAAGGGGTAGGTGGTTAGGTGTCGTTGCTGACCGGCCGCACCGCCGTCGTCACCGGCGGTGCACAAGGATTGGGATTCGCAATCGCGGAACGGTTCGTCGCCGAAGGCGCCCGAGTTGTGCTGGGCGACATAAATCTTGACGCCACTGAGACCGCCGCCAAGCGCCTAGGCGGCGATGACGTCGCCTTGGCGGTTCGCTGCGATGTCACCGTCGCAGCGGACGTCGAGAGCCTAGTCGGAGCCGCCGTCGAGCAGTTCGGTGGCTTGGACATCATGGTCAACAATGCGGGGATCACCCGCGACGCGACGATGCGCAAGATGACCGAAGAGCAATTCGACGAGGTCATCGCAGTGCATCTGAAGGGAACCTGGAACGGCACCCGTAAGGCCGCGGCGATTATGCGCGAGAACAAACGCGGCGCGATCGTGAACATGTCGTCGTTGTCGGGCAAGGTCGGTCTGGTCGGGCAGACCAACTACTCGGCGGCCAAAGCCGGCATCGTGGGCATGACGAAGGCAGCCGCTAAGGAGCTCGCCCATCTAGGTGTGCGAGTCAACGCGATTGCACCGGGTTTGATCCGCTCGGCGATGACCGAGGCCATGCCGCAACGCATTTGGGACGAGAAGGTCGCGGAGGTCCCGATGGGCCGTGCCGGTGAGCCCGATGAGGTCGCCAACGTCGCATTGTTCTTGGCGTCCGACCTGTCCTCGTACATGACCGGCACGGTCATCGAGGTTACCGGCGGGAGGTTCATGTGACCGGGCCGAGCAGACGTAAAAGCGCCCAATCCGAAGCAAATTTGGGGACTTTTGCGTCTGCTCAGCCTCGAGAGGCCGTGATCTGTGAACCGGTACGCACCCCGATCGGCCGCTACGGGGGAATGTTCAAGTCGCTGACGGCCGTTGACCTCGGGGTCGCTGCGTTGATAGGGCTGCTCGACCGGACCGGAATCCCACCGGAATCGGTG
>NZ_DASRBZ010000303.1:0-2983 GCF_035653355.1 Mycobacterium sp.
AGCTGGCGCGGCGGGTGCTCAGCCGGGAGGAGGCTCCCAGCGTTCGCCTTGCCTCGCTGGCGCGGCTGTTCGCGGTGGCCAGCCAGCCCACGCACCGCGCCCTCGACGACGCCCGCGCCACCGTCGAGGTGTTGCACGCGCTGATCGAGCGGGTCGGCAACCAGGGCGTGCACACCTACGCCGACCTGCGCGCGTATCTGCCTGACGTCACCCCGGCTCAGCGCAGCAAGCGAACGCTCGCCGAGCATCTTCCCCACCGGCCTGGCGTGTACCTGTTTCGTGGGCCGTCCGGCGAGGTGCTCTACGTCGGCACGGCAATCGACTTGCGGCGCAGGGTGATTCAGTATTTCAACGGCTCGGACAGGCGGTCGCGGACCAAGGAGATGGTTGCGCTAGCCACCAGCGTCGACCATGTCGAGTGCGCGCATTCGCTCGAGGCCGGTGTGCGTGAGCTGCGGCTGCTGGCCGCCCACGCGCCGCCGTACAACCGTCGCTCACGGTTCCCGTACCGCTGGTGGTGGATAGTGCTGACCGACGAGGCGTTCCCGCGGCTGTCGGTGGTGCGCGCGCCCCGCCACGACCGCGCGGTCGGGCCGTTTCGGTCCCGCGCCGACGCCGCCGACACCGCGGCGCTGCTGGCGCGGTTCACCGGGGTCCGCACCTGCACCCGCCGGCTGGCACGTTCTGCGCTGCACGGGCCGGCCTGCCCGCAGCATGAGGTGTCGCCATGCCCGGCCGGCCGCGATATCACCGCCGAGCAGTACGCCGCGGCGGCGCAGCGCGTCACCGCCTTGATCGACGGGCTGGACAACGGCCCGCTGGCCGCGGCCGTCGACCAGGTCGGCGCGCTCGCCGAGCGCTGCCGCTACGAAAGCGCGGCCCGGCTGCGGGATTACACCGCCGCCGCGGTCGAGGCATTGTGGCGTGGCCAGCGCCTGCGGGCGCTGGCCACGCTGCCCGAGCTGGTGGCCGCCGCGCCCGACGGGCGCGGCGGCTGGCAGCTCGCCGTTATCCGCCATGGCCAACTTGCCGCGGCGGGCGTCGCAGGCCGCGGCGTGCCGCCGATGCCGGTCGTCGACGCGATCCGAGCCGGCGCACAAGCGGTGCTGCCGCGACCGGCGCCGCTGGGCGGCGCCCTGGTCGAGGAAACCGCGTTGATCGCGCGCTGGCTGACGACGCCGGGTGTGCGCATAGTGTGCTGTCAGGAGGCTGACGACGCGACGGGCTGGGGCTCGCCGCTAGGGTCGGCCGGACCGTGGGCGGCGTGGGCGGCGGCCGCCCGCTCGGCGCGGGTGGCCGCCGAACAGGCCGTAACCGATTGGGATTCAAGCGGTTTGGCTGAACCGCACCCATCGCGCGAGCAGCTGTTCGGCCGCGCCGCTGTCGATCGCCGCGGCGGCGCGGGCCAGCCCGTCCTCCCAGGCCGGCAGCCACTCGGCGCGGCTGGATAACCCGGCGTGGGCGACGATCGCGCCGGCGGCGTTAAGCACGACGGCGTCGCGCACCGGACCCTTGGCCCCAGCCAACACCGAGCGCGCCTCGGCCGCATTGGCCGCCGCATCGCCGCCCAACAGCTGCTCTAGCTCGGCACGGGCGAAACCGAAGCCTGCGGGATCGAACGTCAACTTGTCCACCGTGCCGGCCTGCACCCGCCAGATGGTGCTCGTCGTGGTGGTGGTCAACTCGTCGAGGCCATCGTCACCGTGCACCACCAGCACGCTGGAGCGGCGCGCCGCGAACACCGTCGCCATCACCTCGGCCAAGTCGGCGAACGCGCAGCCGATCAGCCCGGCCCGCGGATGGCCCGGATTGGTCAGCGGCCCAAGCAGATTGAACACCGTCGGCACCCCGACCTCACGCCGCACCGCTGACGCGTGGCGGTAGGACGGATGGAACGTCGGCGCGAAGCAAAATCCGATCCCGATTTCGGCGACGCTGCGCGCCACCTCGTCGGGACCCAGATCGATGCGCACCCCAAGAGCCTCCAGGGTGTCGGCGCCGCCGGCCAACGAGGATGCCGCCCGGTTGCCGTGTTTGACCACCGGCACACCGGCGGCCGCCACCACTATCGCCGCCATGGTCGACAGGTTGACGGTGCTGACCCCGTCGCCGCCGGTGCCGACCACGTCGACGGCGTCGGTGCCGAGGGTGGCCGGCAGACCGCGCGCATGGCGCAGCATGACGTCAGCCAGCTCGCTGACCTCCGCCGGTGTCGGCACTTTCATCTTCATCGCCACGCCGAAGGCCGCGATCTGAGCCGGAGTCGCCGCGCCGGTCATGATCTGTTCCATGGCCCAGGCGGCCTGGCCGCGGACGAGGTCATGGCCCACGATCAATCGCCCCAGCACCCGCTGCCAGGAGGCAGCGCCCGGCTCACCTGCTGCCGGCGGGTGAAACGACACGGCCACGCGCCGATCGTCCCATAACGGGCGCCATCGAGCGTCCCTGCCGACTGCAAGCCAGACCCGGGACAATAAATGCCGCCCCCGGGTGGAGATCATCAACTACAAAGCGTCATACTTGCGCATGTGACCAGCGCTGTGGGGACCTCGGGTACTGCGATCACGGCACGTGTGCATTCGCTGAACCGGCCCAACATGGTCAGCGTCGGCACCATCGTCTGGCTCTCCAGCGAGCTGATGTTCTTTGCCGGGTTGTTCGCGATGTATTTCACCGCTCGCGCCCAGGCCGGCGGCAACTGGCCGCCCCACCCGACGCATCTGAACCTGTACCAGGCGGTGCCGGTCACGCTGGTGTTGATCGCCTCGTCGTTCACCTGCCAGATGGGCGTGTTCGCCGCCGAGCGCGGCGACGTGTTCGGCCTGCGCCGCTGGTATGTGATCACGTTCTTGATGGGCCTGTTCTTCGTCCTCGGCCAGGGTTACGAGTACTACCACCTGGCCAGTCACGGCACCACCATCCCCGGCAGCGCCTACGGCAGCGTGTTCTACCTGGCCACCGGCTTCCACGGGTTGCACGTGAT
>NZ_DASRBZ010000304.1:0-5746 GCF_035653355.1 Mycobacterium sp.
CAGGGCGTCACCGAGACGGCGCTGCATGTCGTGCGCCGACAGATCGATGAGGAAGGTCGCCAACTTGCGGTCTCCTCCTCGGGCGCTGATTCGGTGCGCTGCTTGAATTCTCATTATCGGCCCCCGCGCCACCTGCGGATCGACAATGTCGGCGACCAAAGTCGATGGCGCGGCTCCTCCTCGGGCCTTGCGGCCCGCATCGGTCGCCACGCTCAAGCTCCATTGCGCGGCTCCTCCTCGGGCCTTGCGGCCCGCATCGGTCGCCACGCTAAAGCCGATGGCCCCGCTGCTCTTCGGGCTTTTCGGGCCCGCATTGTCGTCAGACTACAATCGACGAGCGAACCAGTGGTAAGGCACAGTTTCACCTCGTATCATCTGAGTTAGTTGCCCCAACAAAGTGGGCATCCACGTTATGCGTGACGGCCTGTCGGCAAGGAGGGACGGAATGCCACTCTCCGATCATGAGCAGCGGATGCTCGAGCAGATCGAGAGCGCTCTCTATGCCGAAGACCCGAAGTTCGCCTCAAGCGTGCGTGGTGGCGGGTTGCGCGCGCCGACCGCGCGGCGGCGCCTGCAAGGTGCGGCCCTGTTTGTTGTCGGTTTAGGGATGCTGGTTTCCGGTGTCGCGTTCAAGGCGACGATGATTGGCAGCTTCCCGATCCTTTCCGTTCTCGGTTTCGTGGTGATGTTCGGTGGTGTCGTGTATGCCATCACCGGTCCGCGGTTCCCGGGCGGGCGTGACCGCGCAGGGTCGCCGGGTGTGCCGCGGCCGCGTCGCGCGAAAGGCGCCGGCGGCTCGTTCACCAGTCGCATGGAGGACCGCTTCCGCCGTCGCTTCGACGAGTAGCGCGGACCGCGGCGATCGCCGCTGACCTGTAGGGCAGCTTTCCGGCTGCCCTCTTTTTTGCGCTCGCCCGTTGTGTCGTTCGCAGCTGCTTCCGCCAAGCGCCCCACAATGCCCCACCAGGGGGCTGGTCCGGTTTCCGACCCACTGAGCTCTCTTTTCGTAGGCGTCCGCATTCCTTGCGGGGGCTCTGGCACACCCGTTACGTGATCGAAGTCGAAAAACGCCGAATCCTTACCTCCAAATGGAGCAAAGTGGGGCGTTGTGGGGTATGGTGGCTGAAGTCGTGGGTGAGACGAAGTTCCGGGACTTCGTGCCGTGGCGGGAGGTGGCCTGATGTTTCTGGGCACCTACACGCCCAAGCTCGACGACAAGGGGCGGTTGACGCTGCCCGCCAAGTTCCGGGACGCGCTGGCAGGAGGGTTGATGGTCACCAAGAGCCAAGATCACAGCCTGGCCGTCTACCCCCGGGCCGAGTTCGAGCAGTTGGCCCGCCGGCTGGCTGACAAGGCCAAGCGCAACAACCCCGAGGCGCGGGCATTCCTGCGTAACCTGGCGGCCGGCACTGATGAGCAGCATCCCGATGCACAGGGCCGGATCACCTTGTCAGCCGACCATCGTCGCTACGCCAACCTCTCCAAAGACTGCGTGGTGATCGGAGCGGTCGACTACCTCGAGATCTGGGACGCGCAGGCCTGGCAGAACTACCAGCAGACTCACGAAGAGAACTTCTCCGCGGCCAGCGATGAAGCACTCGGCGACATCATCTGAGGCGCATGCCCGTGCATCGCGGTCTCTGCCCGAACCGACCCTGACGTACTTCCCCAACGCCAGGTTCGTGCTATCGGACAGGGACCCCGGTGCAGGGGCGGCCCGCGGGCGATCGCAAGCGCGGCGAAGCCGGGCGCAGCGGGTCGCCCGCTGGACCACCAGGGTCGCCCCGCGGGGAGGTGTTGTCATGGCCGACGATGGAGCCGATTTCGGTCATGTGCCGGTGCTGCTGGAACGCTGCGTCACACTGCTCACCCCGGCACTCATCCGCCACCACCCGGACGGGTCGGGTGCCGTCCTGGTTGACGCGACCATCGGCGCGGGCGGTCACGCAGAGCGGTTCCTGACCGACTTGCCCGGCCTGCGCCTGATCGGCCTCGACCGCGACCCCACCGCGTTGGAGATCGCGGCGACACGGCTGGCCCGCTTCGCCGACCGGGTGACGCTGGTGCGCACCAGGTACGACGCCATCAAAACCGCTCTAACCGAATCAGGCTGTACTTCAACGGATTCGGTGCACGGCGTGCTCTTCGATCTCGGTGTGTCGTCGATGCAGCTCGACCGTCCGGAGCGAGGCTTCGCGTATGCGCACAACGCTCCGTTGGACATGCGGATGGACCCGGATTCACCGCGGACCGCGGCCGACATCCTGAACACCTACGACGAGCCCGCCCTGGCTGACATTCTGCGGCGCTACGGCGAGGAGAGGTTCGCGCGCCGCATCGCCGCGCACATCGTCCGCCACCGGGCCGTCACACCGTTCACGACAACCGGTGAGCTGGTTGACCTGCTGTACCAAGCCATTCCGGCGCCGGCTCGGCGCACCGGCGGGCATCCGGCAAAGCGGACCTTCCAAGCACTTCGCATCGCCGTCAACGGCGAGCTGGACTCGCTGCGCAGGGCGCTTCCTGCCGCGTTGGATGCGCTGACCGTCGACGGTCGCATTGTGGTGCTGGCGTACCAGTCGCTGGAAGACCGCATCGTCAAGGACGTATTCAGCAGCGCCGTCGCTTCTCGCACTCCGGCCGGATTGCCGGTCGAACTGCCCGGCCACGCACCGGAATTCAAGTCGCTGACCCGCGGTGCCGAACGGGCCGACCGTGCCGAAATCGAACGCAATTCCCGTAGCGCGCCGGTGCGGTTGCGGGCTCTGCAACGAGTGCGGCAGCAGGTCGCAGCAAGGAGGGCGATTCATGAAGGCTAAGCGGCAGTCAGCGACGCGCCGCGGCACCGATCGCCACCATGGAAGCGACAACGCGGCTCGGAAGAGCACGCGTGGATCGACAGCTCTCGCGGCATCGCGGCGCACCCGGCCTGCCGGCAAGGCTTCGGCCCCAACCCGCGAACTGCGAGCACCGCAGTCGGGGCCGCAGACCACGCCGATGTCGCGACCAGTCGAGCGGCCAGCCCGGCCGAAGAGCGCCGCCCAGGCGAAGGCACGGGCTAAGGCGCGAAAGGCCAAGGCACCCAAGGTCGCTCGCCAGCCGTTGCGGGATCGTTTGCTTACCAGGTTGGCAGCTATTGATCTTCGGCCGCGAACCCTGGCAAGCAAGGTGCCATTCGTCGTGCTGGTCATCGGATCGCTTGGCCTCGGACTGGGCGTCACGCTCTGGCTGTCCACTGATTCCGCGGAGCGCTCCTACGAGTTGGGCAACGCGCGTCAGAAAACTCAGTTGTTGCAGCAGCAGAAGGAGGCGCTCGAACGTGATGTGCTCCAGGCGCAGGCTGCACCGGCGTTGGCAGAGGCGGCCCGAAATTTGGGAATGATCCCGACGCGAGATACCGCCCACCTAGTGCAAGACCCAACGGGTGCGTGGGTGGTCGTCGGAACCCCCAAACCTGCTGAGGGCGCTCCGCCGCCGCCGCTGAACACCAAACTGCCCGACGAAAAGCCGGCACCGCCCAAGCCCGCGGTGAACTCGGTGGAGACGCCGGTTCTGGTGTCACCCGGTGCTGGCGGGCCGAGCTTGCCGGCTCAGTCCGGGCCTGAGGCGTTGGTCCGTGCTCCTGACGGCGCGACGACGTTAGGCATCCAGCAGCCACCCACTGGCGCCATGCCGGGGATGCCCCACATTCCGGCGGGTGGGCCTGGGCCGGTGGCGGTGCCCGGACCCGCTGCCGGTGTGGCCCCGCAACCGGCTCCCGCGGTCCTGCCTCCTGCCGCTCCCGCGGCCCCGCCGCCGGCTCCTGCCGCGGCCGTGCCGCCGGCTCCTGCCGTGGCCCTGCCGCCGGCCCAGGGTGCGGGTCCTGCCATGCCCGCGCCAGTTCCGATAGCGACACCGCCCGCTCCGGCGCCGGCTGCGACGCTGCCCGGCGCACCCCCTGCGCCAATGCCTCCCATCGCTGGACCACCGCCCGGTGTGCCACCTGGGGGACCGCCCGTTGCGGCTCCAGTGCCGGCTGCCACTCCGTTCGCGGCTCCCCCCAGCGGCGAACAGTTCGGCCCGGTAACCGTCACAGCCCCCGGCGCGCCCCGGTGAGCCGCAGCGATCGCTCGCGGGGGCGCCCGTCGCAGACGGCGCGTAAGGCAAGCGACACCCGGAAAGCACGGAAAGCAGTGGGCGAGTCCAAGAAGAAATCGCCGAAGCTGAAGAAAGCCGACGAATCCCGCGCAGAGCTCCGCGGAAACATTGATCCGCAGGGCCACTCGGCCCGCGACCGGCGCACCCGCCAGGCAATCAACCTGGGATCGCGCGGCGCGTCGTTCGTCTTTCGGCACCGGGCGGGCAACGCCGTCGTCTTCAGCGCGTTGCTCGTCGCGGCTGCCCAGCTGTTTTATCTGCAGGTGCCGCGTGCCGCCGGACTGCGTGCGGAGGCCGCTGGACAACTCAAAGTCACCGACGTCGAAAAAGCCGTGCGGGGAAGCATTGTCGACCGCAACAACGACCAACTGGCCTTCACCATCGAAGCTCGCGCACTCACATTTCAACCGCGGCGCATCCACAAACAGCTCACCGAAGCCAAACAAAAGAATGCCAAAGCACCCGATCCGCAGCAGCGGCTGGACGACATCGCCAAGGAAGTCGCGCTTCGGCTGAACAACAAACCGGACCAGGCAACGGTTTTCAAGAAACTCAATAGTGACGAGACATTCGTCTACCTGGCCCGCGCCGTCGATCCGGCTATCGCCACAGCGATCACCACGAAATTCCCGGAAGTGGGCGCCGAGCGCCAAGATCTGCGCCAGTATCCGGGCGGATCGCTGGCCGCCAACATTGTCGGCGGTATCGACTGGGACGGTCATGGTCTGCTGGGCCTGGAGGACTCGCTGGATGCCGTGCTGGCCGGGACCGATGGGTCGGTGACCTACGACCGTGGATCCGACGGCGTGGTGATCCCCGGCAGCTATCGCAACCGGCACAAGGCGGTAAACGGCTCGACCGTGCAGCTGACCATCGACAACGATATCCAGTTCTATGTCCAGCAGCAGGTGCAGCAGGCAACGAACGCCTCAGGGGCGCGCACCGTTTCGGCGGTTGTGTTGGACGCCAAGACCGGCGAGGTGCTGGCCATGGCCAACAACAACACCTTCGACCCGTCGCAAGACATCGGGCGTCAGGGCGACCGGCAGCTGGGCAACCTTGCGGTGTCCTCGCCGTATGAGCCTGGTTCGGTGAACAAGGTGATCACCGCCTCGTCGGTGATCGAATACGGGCTGACCAACCCCGACGAGGTGCTGTCGGTGCCGGGCTCGATCCATATGGGTGGTGTCACCGTTCACGACGCCTGGAACCACGGCGTAATGCCTTATACGACCACGGGTGTGTTCGGGAAGTCGTCCAACGTGGGCACGCTGATGCTCGCCCAGCGGGTGGGTCCGGAACGCTGGTTCGACATGCTCAAGAAGTTCGGGCTGGGCCAGCGCACCAATGTGGGGCTGCCCGGCGAAAGTGCCGGCCTGGTGCCGCCGATCGACCAGTGGTCGGGTAGCACATTCTCCAACCTGCCTATCGGCCAAGGCCTTTCGATGACCTTGCTGCAAATGACGGGCATGTACCAGACCATCGCCAACGACGGGCTGCGGATACCGCCGCGCATCATCAAGGCGACTGTCGCGCCCGACGGCACCCGCACCGAAGAACCGCGGCCAGAAGCTGTTCGGGTGGTGTCTCCACAAACCGCACAGACGGT
>NZ_DASRBZ010000305.1:0-2796 GCF_035653355.1 Mycobacterium sp.
CAAGAACCCCGATTTGAGCGGCAGGTCCTACACCGGCGAAGTCCGCCTCACTACGATCACTCCGGCAGGCACCCCGCCCGGGCAGGAAATCCTGCCGATCGCCGACGTCGAATTGTGAACGGCAATACCCCCGCCCCGACCATCGACGAATTGCTTGACCGCGCAGTACAAGCGATCAACCGCGGTGACCGCGCTACCGCCAACGCGCTCGCCGGTCGAGTGCTCGAAGTCGACGACAACAACCTCGACGCCGAGGAGTTGCTGGCCACTCCAGCCGGCGGAGGGGCGATCCGGCGGCTGACGATCATGTTCGCCGATCTGGTCGACTCGACAGCCCTGTCAACCCGGACCGAACCGGAGACCTACCGCACCGTCGTCGGACGTTACCGCGACGAGGTGCTGCGCACCGTCAACCGCTACGACGGCCATATCGGTTCCACCAAGGGCGACGGGCTATTGGCGGTGTTCGGCCATCCCACACCGCACGAAGACGATGTCGGGCGCGCGGTCCGGGCCGGTCTCGACATCACCAGCGAGGTGGCCGCGCTCAGCGAGCAGGTGCGCCGGCGGTTCGGCTTCGACATCGATGTCCGGGTCGGCATCCACCGCGGTTTGGTCTATCTGGACACCGACCAGGACGACGTCTACGGGCTAGGCGCCAATCTCGCGGCGAGGATATGCAGCCTGGCCCAGCCCGGCACCGTCGCCGTATCCGACGCGGTCGCACGACTTGTGCGGGACAGCTTTCAGCTCGAAGCCCGAGAACCGCAGGCAGTCAAGGGCGTTGACGGCTTAGTTGGCCACTATCGGGCAGTCGCCGAACTTGACCCGACGAGGCATGCGCTTGGTCCGCTGGTCGGTCGCCAACGGGAGGTCGACTACCTGCATGACGCCTGGTCCCAAGCGGTGACGGGCGCGTTGAGAAATCCCGGCGTGGTTTTCGTCGGTGAGGGCGGAATCGGCAAGAGTCGCTTGGCCGCTGCGGCCATCGAGATGGCCGTAGCGTCGCATGCTGTGGTGCTGGAACTGTTCGGTTCGCCGTTCCACACCGACACCGGTCTACGCCCGATACGAAAATTGCTGGAACGACGGTGCGGCATCGGCAGCACCTCCGATCCGGTCGAGCGCCTCGCGAAACTCGAGGCCGAGATCGCTCAGCTCGAACTGGATCCGACGGACATGGTGCCGCTGTTGGCGCCGGTGCTCGCCATACGGCCCGAGGCAGGTTTTCGACCCGCCCTGGTCGAAGGCAGCAAGCTGCATAGCCAAATCGCCACCGCCGTCTACAACTACCTGCTGGCGTGCGTGGGAAACGGCGCCGCCCTAGTGGTGATCGAAGACCTGCACTGGTTCGATCCCGACACGATCGAGGTAGTGAACCAACTACTGCGCGCGGACACCGGTCGCCTGCTGATTGTTGTCACCGGGCGTGAGCATGCTGCCCTGCCGGACAATGTGCGCATCTTCGATCTGCAACCGCTCACCGACGAGCAAGCCGATGAGCTGATCCTTGCCCTTGATCCCGCGATGACGTCGGACGCACGCGGCGAGGTGCGGCACCGCTGCGACGGGATACCCCTCTACATCGAAGAGGTCATGGTCAAAGTCCTAGAACATCAAGCCGATTCAGCGGCAGCCCAGGTTCCCGACACCCTGTATGAAGCGCTGTTGGCGCGGCTGCCATCGAACAAGACCACGGTGCTTGTCGCGCAGGCGGCTGCGGTCATCGGCAGCGTCGTCGATCGCGGGCTCCTGGAATCGGTCGTCGACCTGACGCCGGACGACCTCGACCGGGCCATTGACGAACTCACCGATAGCGGCGTCCTGCAACCGGTGCGGACGGACGTGTGGCGCTTCCGCCATGAACTTCTGCGAGAGGTAACCACCGAGTTGGTCCCGCCGAGCCTGCGTGGCAAGCTGCACGGCCGGATAGGCGACGTGCTGGCGGCGGCGTCGACCACCGGCAATCCCGAGTGGCGGCTGGTGGCACACCACTACGAAAAAGCCGCGCGGTACGACGACGCAGCCTCCGCGTACGAGCAGGCATGCGGTGTCGCGCGGCACCGCGGCGCTCTCAACGAGGCACGTAGCTACCTCGCTCGAGCGCTGGAGAACATCGAGCGGTCGACACCGGGTCCTGCGCGTGACCAGCACGAAATCGCCGTACGACTGCAAAGCGGGTTTCTCGCGTCGGTGGCAATGGGACATGCCAGCGCTGGGGCCGCTGCCGAGTTCGAGCGTTGCCTCGAGCTGATCGGCGAAAACGTGAGCCCGCAGCTGTACGCGACGTTGGGTGCGCTGTGGAGCTACTACACCGCACGCGGCGATTTGCAACGAGCGACACAGCTCGGCGAGTCGATACGGTCGCGGCTGGCCGACATGCCGGAGTGGAACCGCGCAGTGAACACGCTGTTGTTCGGCGGCCTGGCGTGGTTTCGCGGTGACTTCCCGCATGCCCGGGCCCTCACCGAAATGGCCGCGACGATGGCCGGCGACGTCGGCGAGCCCCGAGTCGAAGATTCCTGGTTCTTGCCCAACGAGCCGTTCGCGACGATCTACACCTATCTTGCGATGTCCCGGTTCATGGAAGGTGATTTGGCCGGAGCCGAAGCCGCCTTCGGGCAGACACGCCGCCGCTGCGAAATGCTGACCTTCCCCCACGGCATGTTCAGCCTGGCCTACGGAAAGTCGTTGGAGATCTGGATGCGTATCGAAGCGGACCAATTGGACCATGCCGCGGAGCGTGTTGCAGAACTGGCCGACCTGGGCAAGCAGCACGGCTTCGACGAGTGGGTA
>NZ_DASRBZ010000306.1:0-4525 GCF_035653355.1 Mycobacterium sp.
GAAAGCGATCACCGCGATCAGCGATCAACCGCGTTGATCGACACAACGATTCCGATCGTCGCCGGGGAGTTCTTCGTCTTCTTCGCCGAGGACGCCGCACAGCTGCCGAACGAGAACGTCGCTCGGGAACTGAAAGCAGCAGCATTCCGCTATCGCGACGAGACGCGCCGCGACCCGCAGTCCTTTCTCGACAACGCCATCGCCACCGGCGTGATCGGCAGTGCCGCCTGGGCCGCCACAGTCCGCGGGTTCGTGGCGATCCGCGCCTACTGGCAACGCCTCGGCACCAGCCACAAGCCCGCCGACGCGGCCGCAGTGCTCGAATTGGTCAGGCGAACCTGCGTGAGCACCCTCGGAAAGGTCCCCGACCGATTCGACCAGGTAGAGATCCACCAATCCGCCGACGGGAACTGGCGCGTCAAATTCGCCGTCGACGCCACAACCGTCACGGTACGCATCGATGAATACGGCCGACTCCTTCATTGGATGCAACACCGCGACCAGTAGCTCACGCCATTCCGCCCAGTGCGCGTCACCCTCGCCGCCTGCCCTATCGCAACCACGCCTCCCGCGACTCCGCCGGACGCTTTGGACCCGTCCACCATGAGACCGAGACCAACCCCCGTCGAACCCCCAGACACAGGACCGACTCCCAGCCGCGCCCACGGCAGGAGCGCCGAGAGCGCGTCAGAACGCTGCCGACCGAACCCTGTACGGCTCCAGACGCGATCTCGGAGAGTGCATAAAGGTATTGGTACGAGGTGCTTCGGGTGCTCACTAAGCCCGACGCTCACATCGCGCTCGTACAGCCAGCTACCGCATCTTGCTCGAGAGCGAGCTCGCGGCATGTTGAGCCCTAGCCCCGCCTATTCGCGTTCTCGGTGGTGAGTCTGGCTGCTGAGATGCGAAAGGTGCACGCTGCCTGCAAGGATGTGATTGTCTAGGTCATATCCAGCAGGGAACAGGGTGCACCTTCCGGGTGAAGGCTATCGGGTGGGATCGTGGGCTGAAAGTCGTGGCCGACGGGCGGGGTCTGGTCGGGCACGCCGGTGCGCTACTGCTGCGTGAGTGTGCTGATCGCACGGGTTGACCGGTGAAGTCGGCACGTTCGATCACCTCCGTTGACTCTATGCGGCGCTTGACATCCGCTGTTGCCAGGCGATTCGTACTTCGTGCGGTGTCTGGTAGCCGAGTGAGGAGTGCAGGCGCCGCTGGTTGTAAGTCTTGATCCAGTTCTCGATGTCTCGTCGTGCCGTAGCGCGGTCGGGCCAACTCTCGGTGCCGATCTCGGCCTTGATCGTTGCGAAGAACGACTCCGCGGCCGCGCCATCGAGGCAAGATCCGGTGCGGCCGGTGCTTTGCCGGATGCCGCACCGCCGCAGCGCATTCTGATACAGCTTCGCATGGTATTGACTTCCGCGATCCGTGTGCATGATCGCGTTACCTGCAACCAGCCCGGTTCCGTGCGCGGCGCTGATCGCATCTACCACTAGACCGGCGCGCATGTGCGGCGCGAGCGCGTATCCGATCACCTCTCTCCTGCAAAGATCCACAACGGTCGCAAGGTAGAGCCACCCCTCATGTCGCGAAGCAACTGATGTCACCGATCAACTTCAGGCCGGGCATCGGCGCCGTGAACTGCCGACAGATCAGATCCGGAACCATAACGGCGCCCGCATCTGGTCTGGTCAAGTTGCGGCGCCTGCGCCGAGTGACAGCGGCGATGCCGTTTTCCCGCATCAGCCGGGCCACGATGCGCCGACCCACCGGGATGCCGCGACGTTGCAGCTCACGGGTGATGCGAAGCACACCGTAGGCAGGATGCGTCGCGCGTACCTCGAAGATCAGCTCGGTCAGCCGCCGCTCATCGAGTTGTCGGTCACGGCGTTTCCGCAGACTGCGGACCCAGGCGCGGTAGTTGGCGCCGTCAGTCAGCAGGACCCGGCACAGCAGCTTGGCGCTGAACCGGTCACGCCGCTCGTGGATGAACGTGAAGCGCTCCCGCGCCGGCGCATGGTGCATCAACGGCTCGGCTGCTTCGCGCAGACTTCGTTCTCGCGGCGCAGGTTCCGGTTCTCGCGCCGGCTGCGGCGCAATTCCTCACGCGCCCGCGCGAGCGCAGCGACAAGATCATAACGGGTTGATCGACGAGGCATGTCTGCACGATTCCGCGACCGTGCGGACGCCAGAGATCACTTCATCGAATCGTGCCACAACGCCAATAAAAACGTGGCCGCTCCATCTCTGCTCTGCATCAACAGTTTTCGAAAGCAAAGGGAGGTGCCGGAACGTGCCGACTCCACACTTCGGGGTCGACGTTTTCGCACCTGCCCAAGCAGTGCGACCTTATCGCCGCAGCGACCGCAGCGAAGTACCTGCCCGGGGCAGCCTGCGATCCAAGTGTGCATCAGGCGTCCGGTAGCCGTAACGCGACGTGGAACTCGCCGATGTCGCTCACCGGCTACGTCTATTACACAGCCCATATTGACGTCCTACTTTCGCAGCCGAGCTTAAGCCAGCTTTTCTATGACAAGATGAAATCCGAAATCGCGACGTTGATGTCATGGGTTACGGTCCAGGACTCGCGTCCGGTCACAGGCCTCGGCAACGAGGCCTACATCGTGTTCGGCACCAGGTCGGAATCCTCCGAGGCGTACCTGCTGGTCATCGATGGCAACGCTGAGATCGACATCCAATACGAGGTTTCCTCGATCGGCAGGCAAGCTCAGGCAGCCTCGGAGAGTCAAAGCGAGGCGGCCGTGCTGGCGATGAGCCACGACGTCATCAGAAACCTCAGCTGACTGCGGCGGTTCTCCGGACACTGGCGCACCGGCGGTCTCTCCGTCGTCCTCGAACGCCGCCGACGAAAGCGACGGCTCGATTGCAGTCGAGAACTCGGTCCATATGGCGCACCAACCGAGGAAGACGCTCCCTCCCGCACGTGCCACGTGCGAATCGCCCGGCTTCAGCCTAATCAAGTTGATAATAAATCAAGGCGACACGTTCGGCCAGCGGTGAGACGCCACGTGTAGACGGTGATTGGGAGCGCTTCAAGCGCGGACAATCACGTCTTCACTTCTTCGCGCTTGTAACGGTGAGCGCCGCGCCGACAGGAGTCTGGCTGAGCAGCGTCCAATCACCGTTTTGGTCGACACCGTACGTGGTTGCCACCTCGATGTCGCCTTGCGCGGCTGTCAGCGTTACCCCTGTGGCGTCAGTTGTGATCGCTGCGGTAGCAGAGGCGGATGAGCTGATGTCGACCGCGGTGGGGCTCAGGACGTCGAATGCCGTACTCATCTGGCTGGCTCCTGTTCCGGGGTTGCCGAAGGTCTGACCGGAGACGACGAGAACTGATTGGCCACCAATCGTCGCGGGCTTGATCTGCAGGCGGGGCGTCGGGTGGACAACCCATTCCGGGGCGCCGTTGACACAGATCGCCGTCGAGTCGGTTCCGGCTCTCCACGAGAACGGGCCGCTGGTGGTGTACCCGTCGGATTGGGGCGCTGCGCACGCGTTCGCGTAGGAGGCGGCCTCGCTGGCTGACGGCGTTCTCGCGATCTGCGGGGTTGATAGATACAGCCCTTGCCGTCCGGCGTCGTAGAACGGCGCCAGGCCGCCGTCCGCGTCCATACACAGCTTGCGGTACGGGGCGACGCTCCCCACGTAGGCGTCCCATTCTTGCTGCGTGAGCTCCCGCCCCGCCACGGCGCACAGGTTCGCCGCCTTGTCCTGGGGCCGCAGCGCAGCGAGAACGCCGCGCACGTCGAGAAGGTCCGAGCCGGCGAGATAGGCGCCGTCCTTCGTTGTCGCGAAGGAGAACAGGGGCACTCCAGGGCCGCCGGTGCGAACGACGACGTCCTTGCTGAGATCGTATTCCTCTGTCGAGGAAATCACGCTCGAACGTTGGACAGCCAACATGACGATCTGGGTGCCGGGCAGTTGGTGCGCGTCGGTAACGACTCCCGCGTTCAGATCGACGGCGGCACCGACTCTGCCGTCGGTGCCGAGCCGGTAGGCCCGCCCGGCGTTGTCGACCAGCAGTGCGCCGCCGTCGCTGAGCGCCGCGATCTGGCCGATGCTGATCTTCAACGAAGTGACGTCCCAGGAGCGGCGCATGGAGCCGTCTGGATCGAGGAGAACGACCCTGTCGCTACGGGTCGCGTTCGCGGCCGGATCGGATTCCAACAGATAAATCCCGCCGACACCGGTCTCCAGGGCCACGGTGTGCGCGCCGGCTGGCGCTTGCCGCAAGAGCTCTGACCGTTCCTGGGTTCCTTGCGGGCCCATGCGGTAGAGCGTTCCGCTGAAGGTGTTCACCAGCAACGTGTCGGTCCCGGGCAGAAATCGCACGGCGAGGGGCGCGGCACGGGTGGCGAGTTGGTCGGCGAAGGGCGCGGCGACGGCAAGGGGCGTCCCCATACTCGCATCCCAGATCAGCAGCTGTCTGGGCTTCGGGGACGACGATCCGGAGCCGCGCACGGGAGCGACGATGGCGGCGAGGTAACGATCGTCGTCGCTCATCGCG
>NZ_DASRBZ010000307.1:0-6632 GCF_035653355.1 Mycobacterium sp.
CCTACTGGGCCGCCCCAGCACCGAGCGATCCCGCACCGGGGTTGCCGATTGATCCGGCAGCTGCCGGCTCGGCGGCGCACGACCTGCAGCTCCCGCCGCAACTTGCGCCGATGCTCGATCCGGCGAATATGCCCAACACCAGTGGGCTGCCGGCGACTGCGCCGCAGAACATGGATTCGGGCTTTTTGAAGGATCTGTGGCAGGCCATTCAGGCGCAGGGCGTCAACGGTAACGGCGCGCTAGCGGCGCTGGGACAACAGCCTCAGGCCACCCAGTAAAGCTAGGCTGAGCCCACCCATTCGTCGGTGCCATCGGCGAAGAACTGGTGCTTCCACACCGGTAACCGCGCCTTGATGGTGTCGACGAGGTGAGCGCAGGTCTCGAATGCCGCGCGGCGATGGTCGGCGGCGACCGCGGCGACCAGCGCCGCCTCACCGATTTGCAGCGCGCCGATCCGGTGGCTGGCTGCGATCGCCCGCACCCCGTGCGACTGCTCGGCGATCTCGCTCAGGACGTCGGACAACACCTGGCTGGCCGACGGGTGCGCGGAGTATTCCAGCCGTAGCACCTGTCGTCCGCCGTCGTGGTCGCGGATCATGCCGACGAAGCCGACCACCGCGCCCGCAGCCTGATGGCTCACTAGTTCCTCATGGTCGGCTAGCAGGATCGGCTGTTCGGTGAGCTCTGCGCGCAGGACGAGCGTCATCGGCGCCGCTCCTCCTCATCGCTGCGCTCTGCATCGTCGCCGGCGCGCGTCATCGCGAATGGTCTTTGCCGGCGAGTTGGTCCAGCGCGTGGTCGAGCACATCGGCGAGCACTCCCAACCCGTCGCGCACCCCGCCGGGCGAGCCGGGCAGGTTGACGATCAACGTCCGGCCTGCCACGCCGCATAACCCGCGAGACAGCACCGACGTCGGCACCTTGGGCAGGCCGGAGCGGCGGATCGCATCGGCCAGCCCAGGCACCTCATAATCGAGCACCGCCGCGGTCTGGGCCGGGGTGTCGTCGCTCGGCGAAATACCGGTGCCGCCAGAGGTGATGATCAGGTCGACACCCTCGGCGACGGCGTCGCGCAGTGCCTGGCCCACCGGATCGCCGTCGGGAACCACCTGCGGTTGAATGGCCGAAAATCCTTGCTGTTCAAGCCATTCAGCGATCATCGGCCCGCACCGGTCGTCGTACACGCCGGCAGATGCGCGGGTGGACGCGATGATGACTCGCGCGGATCGGGCGCCCATCACCGCACCCAGGTGCCGCTGCGGCCGCCGTCCTTGCGAAGCACGCGGATGTCGTCGATACGGGCGGCGGGGTCCACCGCTTTGATCATGTCGTAGAGGGTGAGTGCAGCAACGCTGACCGCGGTCAGCGCCTCCATTTCGACTCCGGTGCGGTCGGTGCTGCGCACCGTCGCGGTGATCTCGATGTCCGACTCACCGACGCTGAAATCGACGTCGACACCGGTGAGCGCGAGCTGATGGCACAGCGGAATCAGGTCGCTGGTGCGCTTGGCGGCCAGGATGCCCGCCTCCCGGGCGGTGGCCAGCGCGTCGCCCTTCGGCAGACCGCCGGAGGAGATCAAGGTCACCACGTCGGGTGAGGTGCGCAGCGCGCCCGCGGCGATGGCCGTGCGCTTGGTCGGTCCCTTTTCGGTGACGTCGACCATGTGCGCCGCTCCCCGATCGTCCAGGTGCGAAAGTCGGCCCGCGCCCGATCTTGGTGCCGTCCCGGACAACGTGGGTCTCCAGCTATCGATTGACGACTGTGACCGGATGGACGTAGGGCAGATCGTCGGCAGGCAGCGGGAACACCACGTCGCCGTACGGGGACAACGCGCCCGTGCGGTCCGTCCGCAGTTCGCTGACCGCGTGGTCGTCAGGATTGGTCGTCGGCCAGCCGTTGTCGACGTACCGACTCTTCTGCGCCTTGTTCTCAGCGTTGTCTGCCACGGGACCATTCTGACAGGTCTCGTCGGCGCAAGCGGCTTGACTCCTCGCTCCTAGCCGGGCGCGTCGCGGCTTCATGCATGCAATTAGCGAGCGTGCCTGAACTGGCCGCCGAACCCGTGACCGTGACCTCTACACTCTCAGGTCCTTTACGCTGGTCAGCAATGACGCGACACACCCCGGACATCCCCCTGGGGTCCTGGCTGGCCGACCTGCCCGACGAGCGGCTGATCCGTCTACTGGAGCTGCGGCCAGACCTCGCGCAACCGCCGCCCGGCAGCATCGCCGCGCTGGCCGCGCGAGCTCAGGCCCGCCAGTCGATCAAGGCCGCCACCGACGAGCTCGACTTTTTGCGGCTGGCGCTGATCGACGCGCTGCTGGTCCTGCATGCCGACGCCGAGCCTGTGCCGGTCGCCAAGCTGCTCGCGCTGATCGGCGAGCGTGCGCCCGAAGCCGACGTGGTAGCCGCGCTGGAGGACCTCAAGGAGCGGGCCTTGGTGTGGGGCGACACGGAGATCCGGGTAGCCGCCGAGGCCGGGAGCGGGCTGCCCTGGTACCCGGGCCAAGTGACCCTGGAGGACGAAACCCGCACCGCGGAGCAGCTCACCGAACTCATCGACGGTCTCGACGACGCTGAGCTCATCGTGCTGGAGAAGCTGCTGGAAGGCTCTCCGATGGGCCGCACCCGCGACGCCGCCCCCGGCGCCCCGGCGGATCGTCCAGTACCGCGGCTACTGGCCAAGGGACTGCTGCGGCGCATCGACGCCGAGACCGTGATCCTGCCACGGCAGGTCGGGCACCTGCTGCGCGGCGAGGACCCGGGACCGACCCAACTGCGCGCCCCCGATCCCGTGATCACCACCACCACCCAAGCCGACGCCGACGCCGCCGCGGCCGGAGCTGTCATGGACCTGCTGCGCGAGCTCGACGTGCTGCTCGAGAACCTGGCCGCCGCACCGGTTCCCGAGCTTCGCAGCGGCGGACTCGGGGTCCGCGAAGTCAAGCGGCTGGCGAAGGTGACCGGCATCGACGACGCCCGGCTGGGCCTGATCCTCGAGGTGGCGGCGGCCGCCGGGCTGATCGCCAGCGGCATGCCCACTCCGCTGCCCGAAGACGGTGAGGGACCGTATTGGGCGCCGACGGTAGCCGCCGACCGGTTCGCCGAGGCGTCCACCGCTGAGCGCTGGCATCTGCTGGCCAGCACCTGGCTGGAGCTGCCCACCCGTCCCGCGCTGATCGGCACCCGCGGCCCCGACGCGAAACCCTATGGCGCGCTGTCCGATTCGGTGTACTCGACCGCAGCTCCGCTGGACCGCCGGCTGCTGCTGGGCATGCTGGCCGAGCTGCCGCCGGGTGCCGGGGTCGACGAGACCTCCGCCTCGGCAGCGCTGGTGTGGCGGCGGCCCCGGTGGGCCCGGCGGCTACAACCCGGGCAGGTCGCAGACCTGCTCGACGAGGCACACTTCCTCGGCCTGGTGGGCCGCGGCGCGATCAGCACGCCGGGGCGCACACTGCTGGACCAAGAGGCCGACGACGCCGTCGTCGCGGCGATGACGCGGGCGCTTCCTGAGCCGATCGACCACTTTTTGGTGCAGGCGGACCTGACCGTGGTGGCGCCCGGCCCGCTGGAACGGCGTCTGGCCGAGGAATTGGGCACAGTCGCCACGGTCGAGTCCGCCGGCGCGGCCATGGTCTACCGCGTCAGCGAGCAGTCGATCCGGCATGCCCTGGATACCGGAAAGACTGCCGACTCGTTGCACGCGCTTTTCGTGCAGCACTCCAAAACGCCTGTGCCGCAAGGACTTACCTATCTCATCGACGATGTCGCACGTCGCCACGGGCAGCTTCGGGTCGGCATGGCGGCATCGTTCGTGCGCTGCGAGGATCCAGCGCTGCTGGCTCAAGTGGTGGCCACGCCCGGGGCCCAACAGCTTCAGCTGCGCGCGCTGGCGCCGACCGTCGCGGTGTCACAGGCGCCGATCGCCGAAGTGCTCGCGGTGTTGCGCGGCGCGGGCTTCGCCCCGGCCGCCGAGGACTCGTCGGGCACCATCGTCGACATCCGCGCCCGCGGCGCGCGGGTACCCACGCCCCAACACCGTCGCGCACTTCGCCCGATCCCCCGCCCGAGCCGCGAAACCGTGAGCGCCATCGTCTCCGTGCTGCGCAAGGTCGCCGCCGCACCATTTGCGAATATCCGCGTCGATGCGGCGACGGCCATGTCGCTGTTGCACGAGGCGGTGCGGGAAGGCACCACGGTGGTGATCGGCTACGTCGACGCCGCCGGTGTGGCCACCCAGCGGGTGGTGTCGCCGATCACCTTGCACGGCGGCCAGCTGGTAGCTTTCGATTCCGCGTCCGGGCGGCTGCGGGATTTCGCCGTGCATCGCATCACGTCGGTGGTGCGCGCCGACGACGATGCCGAGCGATGACAAGCGGCGGGTGTCAGCGGAGTCCGGATAATCGACTTCATGACTGACGGGCCGTTGATCGTGCAGTCCGACAAGACGGTGCTGCTCGAGGTCGACCATGAGCTGGCGGGGGCGGCGCGGGCGGCGATCGCGCCGTTCGCCGAGCTGGAACGCGCGCCCGAGCACGTGCACACCTACCGCATCACTCCGCTGGCGCTGTGGAACGCCCGCGCCGCCGGTCACGACGCCGAGCAGGTCGTCGACGCGCTGGTCAGCTACTCCCGCTACGCGGTGCCCCAGCCGCTGCTGGTCGACATCGTCGACACCATGGCCCGCTACGGGCGGCTGCAGCTGGTCAAGCATCCCGCGCACGGCCTGACACTGGTCAGCTTCGATCGGGCGGTGCTCGAAGAGGTGCTGCGCAACAAGAAGATCACCCCAATGCTGGGCGCACGCATCGACGAGGACACCGTCGTCGTGCATCCCAGCGAGCGTGGCCGGGTCAAGCAGATGCTGCTCAAGATCGGTTGGCCCGCAGAGGATCTAGCTGGTTACGTCGACGGCGAGGCGCACCCCATCAGCCTGCGGCAAAGCGGCTGGCACCTACGCGACTATCAGCAGATGGCTGCGGACTCGTTCTGGTCCGGTGGCTCCGGGGTGGTGGTGCTGCCCTGCGGGGCGGGCAAGACGCTGGTCGGGGCGGCGGCCATGGCGAAAGCCAGTGCGACGACGCTGATCCTGGTCACCAACACCGTTGCCGCGCGGCAGTGGAAGCGTGAGCTGGTTGCGCGCACCACGCTGACCGAGGACGAGATCGGCGAATACTCGGGCGAGCGCAAGGAGATTCGGCCCGTCACCATCTCCACCTACCAGATGATCACCCGTCGCACCAAGAAAGGCGACTACCGCCACCTGGAGCTGTTCGACAGCCGTGACTGGGGACTGATCATCTATGACGAGGTTCACCTGCTGCCGGCCCCGGTGTTCCGGATGACTGCCGATCTGCAGTCGCGGCGCCGACTGGGTTTGACCGCGACGCTGATCCGAGAGGACGGCCGCGAAGGCGACGTGTTCTCGTTGATCGGGCCCAAGCGCTACGACGCGCCGTGGAAAGACATCGAAGCGCAGGGCTGGATCGCGCCGGCCGAGTGCGTCGAAGTGCGGGTGACGCTGACCGACAACGAGCGCATGATGTACGCCACCGCCGAACCCGAAGAGCGGTACCGGGTGTGCTCGACCGCGCGCTCGAAAATTGCGGTGGTCAAGTCGATTCTGAGCCGCCACCCCGGCGAGCCGACCCTGGTGATCGGCGCCTACCTCGACCAGCTCGACGAACTGGGCACGCTGCTCGACGCGCCGGTGATCCAAGGGTCGACCAAGACCGCCGAGCGTGAAGCGTTGTTCGACGCGTTCCGCCGCGGCGACGTCAACACCCTGGTGGTGTCAAAGGTGGCCAACTTTTCCATCGACCTGCCGGAAGCCTCTGTCGCTGTGCAGGTTTCGGGCACCTTCGGGTCACGGCAGGAGGAGGCGCAGCGGCTGGGCCGGTTGCTGCGGCCCAAAGCCGACGGCGGCGGGGCGGTGTTCTACTCGGTGGTGGCCCGCGACAGCCAGGACGCCGAATACGCCGCGCACCGCCAGCGGTTTCTGGCCGAGCAGGGCTATGGCTACGTCATCAAGGATGCCGACGACCTGCTGGGGCCGGCGATCTAGGTCGTCAGCACCGTCGCCGCGGCGGTGCCCGGCGCACCGTACACCTGCGCGAACCCGACCCGAGCTGTTCCGGTGACCTGACGCTCGCCGGCCTCCCCGCGAAGCTGACGCACCAACTCGTGGACTTGCCGCAGACCGGACGCGCCGATCGGCTCGCCGTTGGCGATCAGCCCGCCGTCGGTGTTGACCGGCATCGGACCGCTGATTTCCGTCGCGCCGTCGGCGATCAGCTTTTCCTGATCACCGTCGGCGCAAAATCCGGCCTCGGCCATATGGATGACCTCGGCGCCGGCGTCGGTGTCCTGCAGCTGAATGACGTCGACATCCTCCGGCGCCACGCCGGCCGCTTCGAACGCGGCCCGCGACGCGTAAACGGTAGGCGACACGTCTTCTTCAAGCGGCGCAAACGTCGCATGCACCTCGTAGGCGCCGTAGCGGCGGGTGCGGATCTCGGCGGCGCGCAGATACACCGGCTTGGACGTGAAGCGGTGCGCAATGTCGGCCCGGCACATGATCACTGCCGCCGCTCCTTCGTCCGGGGCGCAGAACATGTACTGCGTCAGAGGGT
>NZ_DASRBZ010000308.1:0-2186 GCF_035653355.1 Mycobacterium sp.
ACCGCCTCGACATGTTCGCCGGGTCGCCGTCATCCCGCACAGCCGGAGGCCGGGTTGGCGAAGAATATCCGAAGCCGTACCGCGCCATACATTTCTTGATCAGCGACGCGCTCGCCAGATCGATGACGTGCAGCTCGGAAATCTTCGGCAGATACTGCTCCAGCGGCAACGAGAGCCCGTCAGCGGTTTCGAGCGGCGGCGCGCCGGTTACCATTGAAACAGGATGTTGCGACTCGTTTAACGCGTGCGGCCGTGCGCCGGCTGCCCCGGCGCACGATGACAGCGCGAGGCAAGTAGCGACGCCGACTATCCCCGCCGCAGCGGTGATCCGCAGCTGACGCCCGAGCCGGAATCCCGATCCAGGTTGACGCATCTCAGCCGCAGTCCTCGGCCTGCGACGCGTCGTTGTTCAGCGTGTGATTCAAGTTGCCGTACCAGTAAGCCGGTTCGCCGTCCCCACCGAGCCCGCCGTTGAAGTCGAAGTAGTCCGCGGCGCCGCCGTAGTTGGGGCTCACATAGATCGCTAACGTGCAGTAGCTGTTGTTGTATACATAATGCGTGTTGTTTCGCACGGCTTGGTTCAATCCGGCGGAGCCGCGGGTCGCGTCGTTGAAGACGTAGTTGACAGTGCACCAGTCGTAGCAGGGGATGTTCCCTGAGACGGCGACACGCGCGCCAGTGCCGTTCGCCGAGTAGTAGAGACAGTCGGTGCCGTCGCCATCGACGCAGGATGCCTTGGCCGGAGCGGCGACCGCGACCGCGCCTCCCGAGGCCAGCGCCACCGCGAGCAGCAGCCGAAGTGTCGAGCGAGCCATTTCCCAGTACCCCCAAAAACCGGCTTGCGAGTCTGTGTGTGACGAGTGAGTCGGCCCATGGCGTCACCGACCGGCCTCGCTGCCGCTGGCGTGTCAGGCCAAGCCGACAAATCCGAGCACGTCAGCACACTGATCATGTACCGTTGAGCGGTTCATTGTCAGCACGAATCGACTTCACGTTCGTGCATTGCACAGACGTACAGGGGGAAGTCATGTGCCGGTCCGCGCACGCAACCGTCATGTCCGACCACTCGGCACTGTGCCCCCAAGGCGCGGCGATCTACGCCTTGGCCTTCCAGACCGGAAGGATTCCCGCCGAGGCCGCCACCGATTGCATACGCAGGCTCGGCCTCCTCGTCGCCGACGAGGCCGAACCGCAAAGCCTCAGGCCGGTCGAGGCTCCGATAGCGGTGCGCCTGCTCGCCAAGGCCGCCCGCGACGTCGCGGCGGGTTACCAGGGAACGCTCAACGCAGTAGGCGAGGCGCTCGCTGCCACCACCGCGGGCTGGCGAACTGGCGGCGGCCACGACATGGTGATATCGCACCGGCGCCCGGAAGACGTCGCGCACGCACTCGACCGGGCCGCGAACGCCTGCGAAGAGCGATTCCTCTCCGCGCTGCCCGCGACGGAGGTAAGCGAGGAGTCGCTGTCCGCTGCCCTGCGCAGGCGGGTTCGCCATGCGGACCAGGGTATCCAGCAGCGCCATCTTTACCCCCGCAGCCTGCGCAAAGACGTCGGCTTCAGTCAGTGCGTCGAGACACTGGCGCAGAGTGGTGTGGAGATCCGCACCGCGGTCGAGTTGTCAGACGGACTCACCGTCTGTGATGACCACACCGCGTTCGTTTCGCTTGCCCAAGGTCGATCGAACACGGTGCTGGAGATACGCCATCCTCTCGTCGCGAACTTCGTACAGCGCATGTTCGACAAGGCCTGGAGCTACGCCGAGCCGTGGCGGTTCGGCAACCGGCGCACGACCGGGACGGTGGGCGAATCGGGCCAGCTGAAAGACATAGTTCGACTTCTGATCAGCGGCAAGACCGACGACGCCATCGGCCGACATCTCGGCCTCAGCCGACGCACCGTCGCCGCGTACGTCGGCCGCCTCTCCCGCGAATTGGGCAGCACAAGCCGTGCCCAACTCGGCTTTCTGATCGCCAAACACGGCCTGCTCGATCACTGATCTCATCAGGGCAATGCGGCATGCCGCCGCGTACGTTGGCCGCCGCCGACCTGGAAGAGGACGGCAGCCAAGTACGCGGTCAGGCGCTACGCGTTTCCAGTTCGATCACAGACCACGACTCGGCGGGGAGCACCGCAGTCGTGGCGCGGTTTCGGGTCTCGATCCGCTTGAGTTCGACGAGTGTCCCGTC
>NZ_DASRBZ010000309.1:0-7158 GCF_035653355.1 Mycobacterium sp.
GAGCCGCCACTGACGTCTTGGTCGAATTCGACAACCGGGGCACGGCGCGCGGAGGCTAGGTGTCGCTAGGCGGCCAGCGGTCTTCCTGCGCACATCATTTGGGCGCGTTTGAAGTGCGCTGTTGCGGTGTACAGGTAGCTACCACTTCGATTCAGGAAGGCCAACGATGAAGCGAACTGCACCCGCCACGATCGCGATCGCCATGCTGTTGTTCAGCGGATGCTCTGCCTCAGAGGTCATCAATACCGGTGGCGACACAAAGTGCAAGGACTTCACGACGCAGGACGAGAAGAAGCAAAACGAAGAGGTCAGCAAAATGCTCAAGGACCAGAGTGGCGCTGAACCGAACAATCTGCAGATTTCGGCAACGCGCTTGTCGGCGATGACGTACTGCCAGACAGTGGGCAAGCCCGACAGCAAGATCTCAGAGGCGCCACACGGCTGACCGAAGAACACAGTCCGAGCGGGTGGACGCTCAGGGGTGGTCCGGCGCCATGGCGCGAGCGGCCCATCCGGCGGCAGCGGCGGAGAGGATGTGCCAGGCGCCGTGGTACTGCCAGATGCTGTCTGGCCGGCATAAAGGCGACCCGGAGCGTCCCGCGGCGTAGGCGGCGATTCCCAGGATGAAGACGCCGGCAGGTGCCGTCCAGCCGGACCAGCGATGCCGGCGCGCGCTTCGGGCCAGGGCGGCGGCGTACACGATTCCGGTGGCGACGATGGGCCAGTCGTGCGCGGGCTTCGCCCATGACGGCTGGGGCCCGTGAAAGGCAAAGCTGCCAGCTCCGACTGCCACGAGCGCAAGTCCCGCAGCCATGGCCAGCGGCGCCCTGACCCGCACTGCCCAGGACAGGACGGCCATCCCGGCGGCGATGTAGGCCAGGCTGGTGATGGCTAGGACCGGCTGCGCCAGCGTGGCACCTACGACGACGCGCTCGCAGTCGTAGTGACCGAACGCCGGAGCGGCCAAGACCTGCATGGCGACCCAGAAGGCTGCGTCAGCGATTAAGTGCCAAAGCCTTCGCCCGTAGACGGAGACCCGGCGCCGGTGTTCGGCGCGCCAGGACCCGCACCCGGTGGCGCGCTAGGACCCCCGCCGAGACGACTGGCCGCGAAGGCCGCGCCCTGGTCGATTACGGGGCCGTTGGTCGAGTACGTCTTATGTACCTCGAAACTGCCCCCGTCGGAACAGATCGGGTCCCCGGGCGCGCATACCGTAATGGTCTTGGCCTGATAGAGCGGCCCGATGACGACCGGCGGCGCGCCGAAAAAGTTCATCATCTTGTCGTTTGGCAGTGCGTAGAGCACGACCGAGGAGACGTGGTTGGCCACCTCGGGGTCCATCGGCTTGGGTACGGTCTCCGGATCGATCCCAGCCGGTACGGCAGGCGAGGTGATGAAACCCATTACGGCCGCGCCTGAGGAAAAACCGCCGAGCACCATCTTGGTGTTGGGGCAGTCGTGCGCCATCGAAATAACATGCGCGCTCGCGTCTCTGATCCCCTCCTTGCCCGCGTTCGTAAAGTCATACGTAGCGGGGTAGTTGACCGGATATACGTCGAGCGATTTCGCGCCAACTCGCGGGCGCAGGGAGTCGATGAATGCCTGTCCGGTCGGGCCGACCCCGGGAGGGTCGTCGGTGCCGCGGGCGAACACCACCTGAACGTCCGGACACGGATCGGCGGCGGAGGGCATTGCAGACGCGAGGACGGAGACGCTAACAGCCGACGCCGCGACTACCACAGGAGCAAGCAAACGAGGGGCACGACGAGCGATCATGCCGCAATGGTGCCACGCACGCGATTCCCCAACGCGACTTTTCAGGCACTGACCGCCATGAAACAGCACCGCCCTAACGGGCGAGCTGAAGCGTGCAAGGTTGGTCTCCTACCCCGAGGTGCCGGTTTGCCGAACATCCTTTCGGGGAACTGCCCGCAGAGGAAATGGCATCGATTGAAGAAGGCAGGGCAAGTGGCGCGAATTGTGGGGAAGGTCGCCACCGGTTTCGTCGTGGCGGCCAGTGTGATCGCATTGGCACCCGGTGCGAAGGCGGACGAAAGCAGCTTCCTCGCCGATTTGGGTTTGCACGGCATTTTCACCGTCCGCGATCCAGCTGTATTGGTGAACTTCGGAAGAGGCATCTGCGCCGATCTGGCAAATGGAGTTTCAATACCGGACGAGGTTGACCGCTTCCAAGCCAAGGAATTCCCGACCGCGCCCACGAATACTCAGGCCCAGGCGTTTGTCGACGCAGCCCACCACGACCTGTGCCCCGACGTAGCGGCATAGTGGGTCGTTAGAACTTTGTCACGATGACCCGCGAGTCGCTGCCCGCAAATCGCATCGGTGTGTCACCAAATTCAGCATGAGCCGTGTACCGCAACGGCGTTGGTCCACCTGCGAATGGCCTAATCGGCCAACGCGGCGCCGGGCAAGTTGCGGACCGGCGGTCGGGGTGGCACGCGCGCGTGGTCGCCAACTTCCGGATGCTGCTCAGATGCAGTGGCACGGTTGAGGTCGGGTTGAACCGGCGCCACTTCTAACCGTTTCAATATCAGGTGAGTTAGTGGATCTGCTTGGCGAAGCAGTGGTCTGAGTCGAAGCCCTGGTTCCGACACCAGGTTGTCGCCGCCAACGAGTCGGCGAACTTCTGCGGCGCAACCGTGACCCAGTAATCGGGGTCTGAGTAAGTTCCGGGCCAGTCCCCCGACCACAACAGCTTGGCCCCGTACCGCTCGCGCAGCGCAAGGTGTTCCTGCAGGATCGACGCGTTGTCCCAGTACTTGCCGTCGTCGTAAGTGCCTGGCTGCTTGGAACTCAACTGTGGCACCCAGTATCCGGCGAGCGAGGTGCTGACAAACGAACGGTCGCCATTCGCGATTCCGCGAAGCTGGCTGACCGGATCTGGCGACGGGGGCGGCGGGGAAGTGGACGAAGGCGAAGCGCTTGGTAACGTCGATGCGTTCGACGATTCTCCGAGGTCGCGGTGCAGGATCTGTAGGGCGTTGTCCATGTAGGTGTTCCCTTCCTGGAGCAGGGTGCCGCCCTGTTCGAAGTCATCGATGTTGTGGTTTTCGACCGCCGTGGTGCAGATGCGAGCGGCTGCGTCGTAGTCGCTCAGGGCTTTTTGTAGTGGTGCATTCAACTCAGGATCAGGGCTTGGCATGTGCTGCTGGAACTGTTCGACGGCATCGTGTGCTTCCTGACATGCAATGCCCATGGTCGTCAGGTCGCCAGCCTTCGCAGCACTGGACATCTTGTCCATAGCATCGCTTATCTCTTGCGCGGGTACTCGCGCCGCCTCGCGCCACGCGAGCATCGCATCCCGCTGGGATGTGGTGGCGGTTGTGGTGGGAGCTTCAGTAGCCGTGACGGTCTTGGTTGGTAGGGGGCCCGTATTGCCGGCGCAGGCGCCAAGCGTGGGCACCAATAGTGCCGCACATGTCACAGCGAAAGCAATGCCAACCCAAACTCTGGTCAGCATGCTTTGACGATATGGAGTTAACGCTGCATCCGGCGACATTCGAGCAAATTCGGGGACACTGTCTTCGCATCGCGGGGGCCCTCGCTCTCTCCGGGTCCTGGGACCAGGCCGATCCCGGCATGGCTGACGTACTGGCCGCGACGCCGAACGAGGCAGCGGTGCCGATGCGAGAGCTCGGGCACAGCGTCGAGCCCAGCGCCGCAACTGACCCATGGCTCTACTGAGACCCCGAAAACGTCGCCCGCTAGCGGTTGCACTGGCATGGCCGCTGAGCACGCGACCACGGTGGCCGGCCGTGCTGGCACTCACGGGCCCGGCCCCACCGTTGACCACGGAACCCGTATGGGGCGGCGACGTCGGCCGATGGGACGACCGATGAACGCCGACTATGAGCCAGACAGACCAACCCGCGAGGAGCGCCGCCGTGAAGTGATCGAGCAGGCCGGCGGTGTGATCGAGTTCGTCATGCGGGACCGCTAACAACCGCTGGCATCGAAATAGCAAGGGCAACAAGGAAGTTAGTGCAGCGTCAGCGTGTCTGTGCAAAGCACTCCCCTTGGGCCGGCCGGCCGCTTACGCGCGTTCCTCAGCGTCCAGCCCCGCGGGATTTGGGAGACTCGCACGCTATGCCGTTATGGTCGCCGTCCAGCGCGGGTCGATACGCCGGGTCACCCTCGGGAATATTCCACCGACCGTCGGCGTGCGCCTCGCGGCAGTTCTTGTAGTAGGGAGTGGGCCTGTTCGGCGTGACGGTGAAATGCGTGGTCGGATAGCGAGGTGGAGTCGGTCGCGTGGTCGGTAGTCCATTGCTCAGCAGGGCTAAAACGATGATCACCACGCAAATCACGATCACTGCAATCAGCAGCACCTCAAGCGCTTTGGCCACCTCGTCGCGCGTGATTCGGTGGCCAAAGATGTGCATGCCCTCGGGCATGACGTCACGCTAGTTCGCGGCCCGTCTGCTGTCCCCGAAATTGTCGGCCTCAAAGCCCTTTGTGAACGTTGAGTGCACGCCGCCCTGGCTGGACCCTCAAAATAGCGGTTGACGTGCGTAAAATGGTGGTGCGCGGTACTGGGATTGAACCAGCGACCTCTTCCGTGTCAGGGAAGCGCTCTCCCGCTGAGCTAACCGCGCCCGGGTCAAGGATTTGAGGTGGAGACGGGAATCGAACCCGTGTGCACGGCTTTGCAGGCCGTTGCCTCACCACTCGGCCACTCCACCGCGGGGTTTGATGCCACTAGCACCTTCGAGCGGATGACGGGATTCGAACCCGCGACCCTCACCTTGGCAAGGTGATGCGCTACCAACTGCGCTACATCCGCGCGCAACGGACGAGATCGTCGCCCGGTGCGAAGCACGACGATAGTCCACCTAAGCGGGCCCGCACAAATCTCTTGACACCTTCCGGTATACCTCAGGGCCGCCCATGCAGCGCTTTCTCATAGGATGCCCGCCACGTGCTAACCTTCGACCTCGTTCGCCGCTCCATACCGGTCCTGTAGCTCAGCGGGAGAGCGTCCGCCTCACACGCGGAAGGTCGCTGGTTCGATCCCAGTCGGGACCACCGCTAGCTTTCGCGCAGCCGCCACCCGCCTAGGCGTCGTCGACCCGTCCTTAAAACCGAAATGCCGGGGCCGGCATGTTGAAATGCGGCATCGCCGGAGCAGGAATCGCCGGAGCAGGCATCGCCGGGGCGGGCATGGCGGGTAACCGCGGAGCCGCCGGAGCCGGTATGGCGGGAAACGCAGGAGCCTGGGGTGCGGGCAGATGCACCGGCGGCTGCGGTGACCCGAGGTTTATCGGCGGCTGAGGCGCGGGCAGGTGCACCGGCGGCCGCGGCGCCGGCAGGTTCACCGGCGGCTCAGGCGCCGGAAGGTGCACCGGCGGGGTTGGGTCGTACACCGGCGGGCTCGGCACATGTACCGGCGGCTGCGGAGACTGCACCGGCGGGCTGGGCACATGGACCGGTGGATTCGGCTGGTGCACAGGCGGATTGGGCACATGCACCGGCGGCTGCGGAACTTGTACCGGCGGCTGCGGAACTTGTACCGGCGGATTGGGGGTACGTACCGGCGGGATCTGCACCGGAGGCTGAGGGGCCGGTAGCTGTACCGGCGGTTGCGGGGCCGGCAGCTGTATCGGCACAGGGACAGGTATCGGCACTGCGGCCGGCGCCGGCACAGCCACCGGCGCCGGGGCGGGAATCGGCACAGGTGCCGGCGCGGCGACAGGCACAGGCGCCGGCGCGGCGACCGGAGCGGGCACAGGCGGAGCCGCGGCCGCAACCGGCGGGCTGGCCACCGGGGCTGGCGCCGCGGCGGCCACCACCGGAGCCGACTGCTGTTCCGGTGCGGGGGCTTGTGCCGCCGGCGGTGACGGTGCTGGCAAGGCGGGCATGATCAGGTTTTGCCCGGGCTCGGGTCGCAAAGCAACCGTCGGGCGGATACCGATTGCCAATGAAATCGCCAGCGCCACAACGCCACCCACAACGATCGTGGCCAGCGTACTACCGACCAGCAGCATCGGGCTGCGCCGCTGCCGGGCATCGCTGCCGACCCGCCCGTCGGGAACTTCATCGTCGGCGGCGCTGTAAGCCACGTCAGGCGAACTACCAGACGAACTGTCGATGACATCCACATAAGCGAACGGCTCGACCTCGCCGGTCCCAGGATCCTGCGCGTAGGCCAAAGCAGCTGTCGACGACGCGAACAGTGGCGCGTTGGCCGAAGCCAACGCGGCACCGCGAGCCAACGCCGTCTCCGGCTCCTCCGGTGCGCTCACCGCAAGCGGCGTAGCAGCTTCCAGCCGCGGCTTGATTGCGGCGATGTCGACACCGGAACCGACAAGAAACAAGCCCTCCGGCCGTGATTCCAAGCCAGCCACACTGGCGACCAACGAGATCAATCCGAGCACGGGGTCCACCGCGGTGGTCAGCGGCTGGCGGCGCACGTCGGTGATCGAACCATCGGCGGAGTCCACTACAGCCAACGTCGCGGTATCCGGTTCGACGAACAGCATGGCGATCTGCTCGTAGCCGATCGCATTGCCGACCGTTTGGGTCAGCGCGGCCGCGGCCAGAAAAGCCGAAACCAGCATGACGTTCTCGACCTTGTGGGCTGCCAGCGCATCTCGCAGCGCGGCGGCCTCGGCCTGATCGGTCCAGGTGACCCCGGTCGATAGCAGGTGATGACCCGCTTCTGCGGCGCCTTCAAAGGTGCCCAGGATGGCCCCCACCACTTGTTCGGATGCGCTGCACGTGGCCAAGGCCGGGGCAGTGGCGGTGTCGAAGCTGTCTTCCTCGACCGTCACGCCGTCGCCGTCTTGGCCCTCGACCAGCACCATGCGGATCGTCTCGGGAGCCATCGAGACCCCAAGTACGACGTCCATCGGCCCTCCAAAACCCCTCGAACTCGCCGCGGTCTGTGGAGGAGAACACGGCGGTCTACAACGGTCGTCGTCGCAGCACTGCAAAACGTTACACCGGCTAATTAAGTCCGGGCTGTGAACTTCCGCCGGAGCCCGAGCCGGGCCAGGCCGGACCCGAATTAGGCCACCCGGAACTTGTCGATGTCAGCCTGCTTGACGGTCAGCCCGTGACCGGGCGCGGTCCGGTCAGGACGCAGCACGCCCTCCGGCTCCGGGTCCAAAACACCGTCGAAGGCCATACCCTCGATGC
>NZ_DASRBZ010000310.1:0-10161 GCF_035653355.1 Mycobacterium sp.
TTGAGCAGACACGACACCTCTTTGTGGGCGAACGCGTGATCCAAACATGCCTGATTGCAGGCGATACAGGTGTTGATCTCCTCGGCGCGGCCGGCTTCGGCCTTGCGCACCCACTCCGGGTCGGCCAGCAGCGGCCGGGCCATCGAGATCAGTTGCACCGCAGTGTCAGCCAGGATCTGTTCGGCGGCTTGCGGCATGTTGATCCGGTTGGACGCCACCACCGGAATGCTGACGTGCCGGGCCAGCGCGTCGCTGATGTCGACGAATGCGCCGCTCGGCACGGAGGTGACGATCGTCGGTACCCGCGCTTCGTGCCAACCGAAGCCGGAGTTGATCATGGTGGCGCCGGCTGCCTCGACTTCGATTGCTAGCGCGAGGGTCTCGTCCCAGCTCTGGCCGTCCTCGACGTAGTCGGCCATCGACATCCGATAGCAGATGATGAAGTCGTCGCCAACCGTGGCGCGGGTGCGCCGCACGATCTCGACCGGGAAGCGGCGACGTTTCTCCGGTGTGCCTCCCCAGGCGTCGGTGCGTTTGTTGGTGCGCGGGGCGAGGAACTGGTTGAGCAGATACCCTTCGCTGCCCATGATTTCGACCCCGTCGTAGCCAGCCTGGCGCGCCAACTGTGCGCAGCGAACGAAATCGCTGATGGTGTTTTCGACGCCCCGCGACGACAGTGCTCGTGGGCGGAAAGGGGTAATCGGCGACTTGATCGACGACGCGCTCACCGAAAGCGGATGGTAGGCATAGCGCCCGGCGTGCAGAATCTGCAGCAGGATCTTCGCGCCGGACTCACGGACCGCTCGCGTGATGCGACGGTGCCGGCGCGCCTCGGCCGAGGCCACCAGCTCCGACGCGAACGGCAGCAGCCAACCGGTGCGGTTGGGTGCGTAGCCGCCGGTGATGATCATCCCGACGCCGCCGCGTGCGCGTTCGGCGAAATACTCGGCCAGCCGGTCGATATGGCGGGCGCGATCTTCCAGCCCAGTGTGCATCGAGCCCATGACGATCCGGTTGCGCAGTGTGGTGAACCCTAAATCCAACGGAGACAACAGGTTCGGATACGTCATGGCTGCCTCGACAGTGCCGCGGCTACCTCGTCGAGCCAGTCGATCGCGCTCTCCTCGGCGCGGATGCCGCCGCGCAGCACCAGATACTGGTGCAGCGCGGCGCCCCGCAGTGTCGACGGATCCGGGAATTGGCGCTTCTCCAAGCCGCGGTAGGTGTCGAGCAACGCGGCGCGTTCGGCGCGCAGCGCAGCGATCTGCGTCCGCAGCGCGGCCACATCGCCGTAGGCCGCGCCGCGAAGCTTGACGGCGATGTCGCGGGTGCGGGTGTCGCTCAGGGCACTGCCGCGCCCGGTGAGCGGCTCGGCGATCCAGCGGGCAAGCTCCGCGCGACCGGCGTCGGAGACGGTGTAGACCTTCTTGTCCGGCCGGCCCTGCTGCGGGACCGGTGTCGCCTGCACCCAGCCGTCGTTCTCCATCGCGCGAAGCGTGCGATAGATCTGCTGGTGCGTCGCCGACCAGAAATACCCGATCGACCGATCGAACCGGTGGGCCAGCTCGTAGCCGGAGCCGGACTGTTCGCACAGCGACACCAGGATCGCGTGGGGAAGTGCCACGCCGGGAGCATAGGGGCCGCCCGGCGCAATATGCAACTAGTTGCACTGCACCTATGCGCATAGCGGGGTGCTGGTGAGATTGTATATGCAACGTCTAGTATCAGTAATCAACGGAAACGCATCGCCCACAAGCGAAGCGATAGGGCACACTGAGAGTTCGCTCAGCAACCCCCAGGCGTCCTTTCCGAGCGGCCAGACAGCACGACCAGCACATGGAGGAGACCTTCGTGACGTACACGATCGCCGAACCCTGCGTCGACATCAAAGACAAGGCATGCATAGAGGAGTGCCCGGTCGACTGCATTTACGAGGGCGCTCGGATGCTCTACATCCACCCCGACGAATGCGTTGACTGCGGGGCCTGTGAGCCGGTCTGCCCAGTCGAGGCGATCTACTACGAAGACGACGTCCCCGAACAATGGGCGCACTACACGCAGATCAACGCCGACTTCTTCACCGAGCTCGGGTCGCCGGGCGGCGCGGCGAAAGTCGGCATGACTGAAAACGACCCGCAGGTGGTCAAGGATCTGCCGCCGCAAGGCGAGGGCGACTGAGCGGCCTGGTCGATCGCCGGCGGCGCGTGTCGGCGACGCTACCGGAATTTCCCTGGGACACCCTGACCGAAGCCAGGGCAGTCGCCGAAGCGCACCCGGACGGCATCGTCGACCTCTCCGTCGGCACACCGGTCGACCCGGTCGCGCCGCTGATCCGTGAGGCGCTGGCATCCGCCAGCGCCTCACCGGGATACCCCACTACCGCAGGCACACCGAAGCTGCGCCAGTCGATGGTCGCGGCGTTGGGCCGCCGCTACGGCGTCACCGGGTTATCCGAGGCGGCCGTCCTGCCCGTCATCGGCACCAAGGAACTCATCGCCTGGCTGCCGACACTGCTGGGCCTGGGCTCCGCCGACCTGGTCGTCGTACCCGAACTGGCCTACCCGACCTACGAGGTCGGCGCACGGTTGGCTGGCGCACGTGTGCTGCGCGCCGACTCGCTGACTCAGGTGGGTCCCGAGGCCCCGGCGCTGGTGTACCTGAACTCGCCGAGCAACCCCACTGGACGAGTGCTCGGCGTCGACCACCTACGCAAAGTCGTCTTTTGGGCCCGCGAGCGTGGCGCGCTGGTGGTGTCCGACGAGTGCTACCTGGGTCTGGGCTGGGATACCGAGCCGCTGTCGCTGCTGCATCCGTCGGTGTGCGACGGCGACCACACCGGGCTGCTGGCGGCGCACTCACTGTCGAAAAGCTCGTCGCTGGCCGGGTATCGGGCCGGCTTCGTCGCCGGCGATGCGCAGCTCGTCGCCGAGCTGCTGGCCGTGCGCAAGCACGCCGGGATGATGGTTCCGACGCCGGTGCAGGCCGCCATGGTCGCCGCTCTCGACGACGACGCCCACGAACACGAGCAACGGAAGCGCTACGCGCGTCGGCGGGCCATGCTGTTGCCTGCATTCCGGTCGGCGGGGTTTACCGCCGAGCATTCCGAAGCCGGGCTCTACCTGTGGGTCACCCGCGGGCAGCCGTGTCGCGACACTGTCGAGTGGCTGGCGCAGCGCGGCATCCTGACCGCGCCCGGCGAGTTCTACGGCCCGGCCGGGGCGGGCCATGTGCGGGTGGCGCTGACCGCCACAGACGAGCGGATCGCCGCAGCGGTCGACCGGCTGACTTAGTCGCCGAGCGTGCACTTATGTCACGCAAAATTGTGTGCGGCGTGCATTAAGTCCACACTCGGCAGCATGAGTTATGACGTCGACCGACTGCCCTTCAGCACTGCCGAGAAGGCCGAACGCTACCGCACCGAGAACTACCAGGGCGCCGTCGGTCTCAACTGGTTTCGCAGCGATCCGACCCTGCAGTTCACGATGGCCTACTACCTGCAGCCCGATGAGTTGGCCTTCGCTGAACCGCATTTGACCGGCATCGGCGAGCTGATGGGCGGCCCGGTCGCACGCTGGGCCGAGGAAACTGACCGCAACCCGGCCCGGCTGGAACGCTACGACCGCTGGGGCCACGACGTCAGCCGGGTTATCCAGCCGCCGTCATTCACCGCATCCAAGCGCGCCATCCTCGACGCCCACCAGGCACTCAAAGACGACGCCCGCCGCGCCGGGGTGAACCCGTCGCTGCCGCTGTTCGCGTCCAACTACATGCTCAATCAGGCCGACATCGGCATGGGCTGTGCCCTGGGCACCGGCGCCAACATGGTCAAGGCGCTGGTTGCCGCCTACGCGCCGGCCGATGTGCGCGAGCACGTGCTGGCCAAATTTGAGTCCGGTGAGTGGGAGGGCGAGACCGCGCAGCTGTTGACCGAGCGCACCGGCGGCTCCGATCTCGGCGTGCTGGAGACCACCGCCACCAGGCACGGCGACGCATGGTTGCTTAACGGCTTCAAGTGGTTTGCGTCCAACTGCGACGGCAAGGTGTTCGTGGTCTTGGCCAAACCCGAAGGCGCACCCGACTCGACGCGCGGTATCGCAACGTTTCTGGTGCTGCGGACCCGCCGCGACGGTTCGGCCAACGGGGTGCGGATCCGCCGGCTCAAGGACAAGCTCGGTACGCGTTCAGTCGCCTCCGGCGAGATCGAATTCGTCGACGCTGAAGCCTTCTTGCTTTCCGGCGAACCCAGCACCGACGCTGGGCCATCAGACGGCAAGGGGCTGGGCCGCATGATGGAGCTGACGAACGCGGCCCGGCTGGGTATCGCGCTGTTCGGGTTGGGCAACGCACGCCGTGCTCTGGTCGAGTCGCTCTGCTATGCCCGGCAGCGGCGGGCGTTCGGGGAGGCGCTCATCGACAAGCCCCTGATGCGCCGCAAGCTCGCCGAAATGATCGTCGATGTCGAAGCTGCCCAAGCTTTGGTGTTCGACTGCACCGGTTTTGCCAACCACCGCCAACCCAAGCCGGTGCGTCAGCGCATCGCCGTTCCGGTCACCAAGCTCAAGGTGTGCCGGCTGGGCATCAGCATGGCGTCCGATGCCATCGAGATCCATGGCGGCAACGGCTACATCGAAAACTGGCCGGTGGCCCGGCTACTGCGCGACGCTCAGGTGAACACCATCTGGGAAGGGCCGGACAACATTCTGTGTCTAGACGTGCGGCGCGGCATCGAGCGCACACAGGCGCACGAACCGCTGCTGGCGCGCCTGCACGACGCGGCGCAGGTGTCCGACGACGACGACACCACCCGGCTGGTGCGCGGCCGCATCGAGGACCTCGATGCCGCCATCACAGCGTGGACCAAACTGCACGGTCGAGTGGCCGAAGCGCGGCTTTTCGCACTGACTCAATTCATGGGAGACGTCTACGCCGGCGCGCTGCTCACCGAACAGGCCGCCTGGGAGCAGGCCGCCCGTCACGCGGATCGCAAGGCGCTGATCGCGCGGTTGTACGCCCAGCGCTATTTGGCCGATCGCGGCCCGCTTCGCGGCATCGATGTTGAGGGTGACGAGGCCATCGAGCGTTTCGACGAACTCGCCGACGGCGCGCTGACCATCGACTGATCCTTTCGGTTGGGGCGCCGATCAGGTAAAGATGTGTCGTGACAACATCGGCTCGCCGGGTGAGCGTCCCGCTGTCGGTTGGTGACGTCGCCAAACGCGTCTTTCTCGGAAAGCCGCTGATCAGCGAACAGCTCAGCACCGAGAGACTGTCCAATCCCGTTGCACTGGGCGCTCTTTCGCCGGATGCGATCTCGTCGACCGCTTACGGTCCCGAACAGATCATGATCGAGCTGCTGCCCCATGCCGGGTTGGCGGCGTTCGCGTTGTTGCTGCCGATCACCGGTGTCATCTTGTTCATTCTGGTGTTGGTGGCCGCGTCCTACCGCCAGGTCGTGATGGCATACACCCGAGCCGGCGGCTCCTACGTGGTGGCGCGGGAGAATTTTGGACCCCGAGTGGCTCAAATCGCCGCCGCAGCATTGTTGATCGACTATGTGGTCACCGTGGCGGTGCAGTCGGCGGCGGGCACAGTGGCGGTGGTGTCGGCGATAACCCCGCTCGGTCCGTACAGCTTGGAAATCACCGTGGCAGTGGTTCTCCTCATCTGCTACGCCAACCTGCGCGGACTGCGAGAAGCTGGCTTGCCGTTCGCCTTGTCGACCTACTCCTTTGTCGTCATGATTGCGCTGACAATCGTGACCGGAGTCATTCGCGAAGTCTTCTGGGGTTTACCGAAATACGATCCACAGCACATTGCAGGAGCGGTGCCGGTTCACCATGGCAGTGGATTGGTGATGGGCGCGACGATCCTGGTGTTGCTGCGCGCGTTCGCCAACGGTGGTTCGTCGCTCACCGGTGTCGAAGCGATTTCCAATACGGTCAACGTCTTTCGCAAGCCCCAGGGGCGCAATGCTCGCCGGGTTCTCACCGCGATGGCCTGCATCCTCGGGTTCCTGTTGGCCGGTGTCGCCTATCTCACCCACGTCACCCACGCCACTCCGTACGTTGACGAGTATCCGTCAATGCTTTCCGAGGTGGCCCGGGCAGTCTTCGGCCGCGGGGTCGTCGGAAACGTCTTGTATGCCCTCGTTCAGGCGTCGACCGCCGCCATTCTATTCACTGGCGCCAATACAAGTTTCAATGGTTTTCCCGCGTTGGCCAGTTTCGTCGCCGAAGACCGCTTTCTGCCGCGGCAGCTGATGAAGCGCGGTCACCGCCTGGTGTTCTCCAACGGCATCATCACACTCACCGCGTTGTCGGTGGCATTGCTGGTGGTCACCGGTGGCTCGGTCAACGCGCTGGTGCCGTTCTACGCGATCGGCGTCTTCACCGGCTTTGCGATGGCCGGATACGGGATGACGAAACACCATCTGAGACACCGGGAACCGGGCTGGCGACACAAACTGGCAATCAACTTCTCTGCGGGGGTCTTGTCGACGATCATCGTCGGGATCTTCGCGGTGGCGAAGTTCACCGAGGGGGCGTGGCTGGTGGTCGTGGTGTTCCCGGCGCTGGTGTTCGCGTTGATGCGGCTGAACCGCGAGTACCGTGCCGAGGCGGCCATCCTTGAGATGTTCCGCACCGACCGTCCGGAGCTGGTGAAGTATGCCCGACACCGGGTGTTCGTCTTCGTCAGTTCGGTTGACCTGGCGGTGCTCGAGGCATTGCGATACGGGCGAGGATTGCGTGCCGACGAGCTGATCGCCGTGCATTTCATGGTGGACGCGGCCCATGCCACCCAGTTGCGGAAGCGCTGGGACCGCTTCGATCTCGGCACCCGCTTGCGGGTCGTCGACTGTCCGGATCGGCAGATCAACCGGGCCGCGCAAGAGCTGTGCCTGCGGGCACTAAGCGAACACCCGGATACCAATGTGACGGTGCTGTTGCCGCGTCGAACCTATGCACCGCTGCTCGGCCGGTTGCTTCATGACCGCACCGCGGACAGGATCGCCAGAGCCATCAGCCGGATCCCGGATGCCGCCGCCACGATCGTGCCCTACGACGTGCAATCCCGGATCGAAGAAGCGTTTCCGGACAGCTTCGAGCAACGGATCGCCCGAGTGCTCGACAAAGTAGAGGCCCGAGTCGCGCAGGGCGAACAGGAGACGGTCGAAGAATACGAGCATCCCGAGCGGTCGCCGGCGGTGATTACGATCGAAGGCTTGATCCCCGGACGCCGGGCCACCATCGAAGGACGCGTCAGCCAAGTGGAGGACATCACCAAACGCCGGCGCACGTACCGTTGGATCGTCGTGGGCGACAACACCGGAGACATCCGGGTCACCTTCCACCCCGGGCACGGTGCTGATATCGATCCTGGCCAAGTGCTGCGAATCACCGGTAAGGTCCGTCAAAGCGGGAACGGCCCATTGTCGATGGCCGACCCCAAATATCACGTCGTTCAAGAGCCTGAAGGGGCCCAGTAGGCGCAGGCCAATTCGCGCCCGGCGCCGCACCGGTAATGCGGGCCCTGCTCGCGCTGCGTGCTCGCCCCGTCATCAACGGCGTCGCGCGGCTCTCGGCGGCGCTTCGACCCGTTTCGCAGTGGGGACTCTGGCAAGGCATGCACGTCACCGGCACCGAGTCGGCCTACGATTTTCTGGCCGCCGCCCGGGCGGTGACAACCCGCAAGATCTCCGGTCGGGTAACAGCCGACGTGCTGCTCATCGCCGGAGCGGATGACCACTATGTGCCGCTGCATCAGTTGCACCGCCAGGCACGCAACCTCACGAACGCGCGCTCGGTGACCACCCGGCTATTCACCGCCGAGCAAGCTAGCAACCACTGCCAGGTCGGCAACACCGGCGCCTGCATCCGCACCATCCTGGCGTGGATCAGCACTGTCACTCCGGCGGAGCAGCCGAGTCCGCTCGGCAGCTAGGGTGGCTCAGTTAGATTCCTCAACCGGCGGTTGGCTACGTCATGTGTGCGGTCGATGGGAGTAACTCTTGTTGAAGCGACTGGCAGCGGTGCTGAACTCACTAGCCGGACTCGTGATCACGGCCAACGGTTACCGGCCGCTGACCAAGCGAGGCTATCCCTCGCTGTTCGCGTTCAGCTTCGGCGTGTTCGCGTCAGAACTTCCGCTCCAAGTGCTTGGTGTCCATGTGGCGATCGTGGGCGCGGTCTTGCGGCGGCTGTCACCTCGCATGCGCTGGTTCAGCACGGTGGTTTCGGGCGTATCGGGGCTGGGTCTACTGGGATTGCATCGCATCGGCCGCAATGCCAATGCGCCGCTTACCGCGGCGCTCGATGAAGGGCTGGGCAGCGAGCGCCGCACCGAGTCTGCCGATCTGTGGAAGCGGCCGGCAGGTGCAGGCACGGCCAAGACGCCGGGCGTGATCCGCATGTTCCGGATTTATCGCGACTATGCGCACGACACTGACATCAGTTATGGCCCTTACGGTTCTCGTAACCACCTCGACATCTGGCGGCGTTCCGATCTCGACCCTGGCGCACGCGCACCTGTGCTGCTGCAGGTTCCCGGCGGCGCCTGGATGCTGGGGGGCAAACGCCACCAGGCGTATCCGTTGATGAGTCATCTGGCCGAGCTGGGCTGGGTGTGTGTCGCGATCAACTATCGGCTAAGCCCGCGCTCAACCTGGCCTGACCACCTCGTCGACGTCAAGCGTGCGCTGGCATGGATCAAGGAGCACATCGCCGAGTACGGTGGCGACCCCGACTGGGTCGCGATTACCGGCGGATCGGCGGGCGGGCACCTGTCCGCATTGGCCGCCCTCACCGCGAATGACCCAGAGTTTCAACCGGGTTTCGAAGACGCGGACACCAGCGTGCGAGCGGCCGTGCCGTTCTACGGCGTCTACGACTTCACCCGCAGTGATTCTGTGCACCCACAAATGGCGCCTATCTTAGGCAAGTACGTGTTCAAGCGGAGGCGGACAGAAATCTCCGAAGCGTTTCGCGCGGCCTCGCCGATTAGCTACGTATCTGCTGAGGCACCACCGTTTTTCGTCCTGCACGGCAGCAACGACTCGTTGATCCCTGTCGGCCAGGCCCGCAACTTCACCGCACGCCTGCGCGATGTCAGCCACCAACCTGTCGTCTACGCCGAGCTGCCTTTCGCCCAGCATGCCTTCGACATATTCGGCTCCGTGCGCGCCAAGCATGCAGCCGTGGCGGTTGAACAGTTCCTCGCCGAGATCTACGAGTCGTCGCGGGGCGACCGTGTCAACCAATCGGGGCCGCATTCTGTTGCGCAAACCAGTGAATCGCGGTAGCTCGGCGGGGACGGGTTGGGGTTCTTGAGTTTTCGTGCGTACCCGCCAGCGGTGGATGCGACCGGTAACGCCTTAGCAACGCACTGGTCCACGTGAAACCCCGGTACGCTACGCTTGCCATGTCGTAGGTTTGTCGAGAGCCGCCCCTTCGGTTGCCGTCTGCGATAGCACGGAGATTTGACGGGAGCGTCACCTTGGCAGATTCGGCGCCCCAGCGTCTGCCGGTCGCCCGACTAGCGTTATGTGAACGTGCCCCGACTCGCGGCGGTATTGACGGCGCGTGGTGGCCCAAGAGCGGCGATCTCCGCAGCGAACTGCCTGACTTGGTGGAAGTGTTCGGTTCATGGATCGGCCCGGTGCACAGGGTCGTGTACGACCCGAGCATGTGGCCTCTCGCACCGCCGCGAATCATCCGGGGCAAGACCGTCGTCTCCGTGGATCCATACCGGCTGCATGCCCGCGACACCATCTATCTGAAGGGAACGCATTCACGCGACGCGGTGCTGTTCGTGTTGGCACCTTCCAGCGGAAGTTCGGCTGTTAGTCAGGTGCTGCGCACGGTCTCTGAATCGACGCAACCAATGAGCGTTGCCGGGCTGCGGCAGCTCCTGCACCGGGCCGGCCAAGCGGTCGACTGTACATCCACTGGCTACATGCCGTAGCGTTGCGGCAAGTTCCCTGGGCGCTGTAGATGCCGCAAGGGAATCAGAGGCCGGATCGCTACAGCGGTGCCGGCCTTGTCCATCTGTTCGCGCAGTGTCATGTCAGGCGCTCGGTTGTCCGCAGGCTCAGCGAAAACACCAGTCGCACATCGGGATCTGCCAGCGATGTGGACAAAAGCTGCTCGATCCGGCGGATCCGGT
>NZ_DASRBZ010000311.1:0-5461 GCF_035653355.1 Mycobacterium sp.
GGTGGAGCCGTAGCCGTCGAGCAGATGCATGCCAAGAAGTGACTCGACCCATGCCCTCAGCTCGGCCGACGTTGGCGCGGAGCCCGTCATCGCAAAGATGAACCGGCCGCCGAGCAGGTTGGTGCGAAGCTCGTCCATCACCTGAGCCTCGGCGGTGGCGCGGTCGTCACCCTCCGACGTCAGCCGGTCCACCCGGGTCAGGAATTCGCCGTAAAGGGTGTCCCAGACTCGCGGCACGAAGTTCAGCTCGGTGGGCCGCACTAGCGCGAGGTCTTCGAGCAGCGTGGACAGGTCGCTCTTCGCGCCGAAGTAGGCGGTGCCGCCGTTGCCCAGCGTGCCGTAGAGGATGCCGCGTCCCATGACGTGGCTCATCGGCATGAAGTTCAGCGTGATCGACGCGGCAGTCGGCCCGAACCAGTTACGGCTGGAGCGCCGCCACATCTTGGCAACGTTGCTTTGTGGGTATATCGCACCCTTGGGTGCGCCGGTGCTGCCGGAGGTGTAGATCAGCAGGGCCAACGAGTCGTCATCGGTAGGGGCCGCCGGTGCCTCAGGCAACGCCTTTCCGCGCTCCAACACGTCGCCCAGTGTCTCCACGACGACTGCGGTATCGGCCAAACCCGCGCGGGCGGCGTCTAATGCCTCGCGGTGGTCGTCAACCTGCGGGCGGTAGTCGAACACCACCAGCCGCGCCGGCAGGTGCCCGGAGCGGACCAACTCGACGGCGTCGGACAGGTAGTCGACGCTGGCCGCGAGCACGCCCGGCTCGGTCTCGGCGACGATCGGCCGCAGCTGCGCGAGCGCCGCGCTGGTCTGCAGCGGCACCGACACCGCGCCGATGCTGCCCAGGGTTACGTCGATGGTGGTGTAGTCGACGCTGGTGAAACCCAGAACGGCGACGCGCTCGCCCGGGGACACGCCGTCGGCGGCCCACGCATTGCTCAGCGCGCGGACGCGGTCGGCCAGCTCGCGATAGGTAATGGTCTCGAAGCGGTGAAGCAGTTGCGCCGAGATGCGGCCGGTCTCGGGGTCGGTGACGAACTCGACGGCACGCTGGCCGAGCGCCGGCCGGTCGGCGTAACCCTGCAGCACCGTCTGGATCACCTGGGGCAGGCGCAGCCCGGGCTGCTCGAGGGCCGCGGCAACCGCCGGGTCAGGACGGGCGGCGGCGAACTGCGGATCATTGGCGGTCAACTCGGCGATGCGGTGCTCTAGCTGCTCTTCACGGATATCAATCGACATAACACGACCTCGAAACCACGACTTGGGATGGTTGACCAGCGCCTCGTTGCGCCCACAGCAGAAACTACGTTAGCGAAGCTAATCTTATTCCGGGAAGCGGTGAGCGAGCGTTGTGAGATGAATTACCGCTCAAGCTTGGCGAGCAGCTCTGCGATGACGTCAAGGCCTTCGGTCAGCAGCTCGTCGCTGATGGTGAGCGGCGGCAACAACCGCACGACGTTGTCGAAGGTGCCGGCGGTCAACACGATGACCCCGGCGGCGTGCGCGGCGGCGGCCAGCGCGCTGGTCAGCTCGAAGTCGGGCTCGGCGGAGCCGGGTTTCACCAGCTCGACGGCGATCATGGCGCCGCGGCCGCGGACGTCGCCGATCCGCTCGTCGTCACGCTGCAACGCGCGCAGTCGGTCCGTGGTCAGCTCGCCGATCTGCCGCGCCCGCTCGACCAGCCCGTCGGCCTCGATCGTGGCGATGCTGGCGAGCGCCGCCGCGCAGCAGACCGGGTTGCCGCCGAAGGTGCCGCCCAGACCGCCCGGTTGGGCGGCGTCCATGATCGCGGCGCGTCCGGTCACCGCCGAAAGCGGCAACCCGCCGGCGATCGCCTTAGCGGTGCAGATCAGGTCGGGCTGGATGCCCTCGTGCTCGCAGGCGAACATCGCGCCGGTACGGGCGAACCCCGTCTGGATTTCGTCGGCGATGAACACCACGTCGTTCTGCCTGCACCACTCGAGCAGGGTGGGCAGGAATCCGGGGGCAGGGACGATGAAGCCGCCTTCGCCCTGGATCGGTTCGATGAGCACGGCGGCGACGTTGTCGACGCCGACCTGCTGGTCGATGACGCGGATGGCGCGCTGTGCTGCCAGCTCTCCGTCGGTGGCCAGCTCCTCGTCGAGCAGGCGGTCGCGAAACGGGTACGACAGCGGCGCCCGGTAGATCTCCGGGGCGAACGGTCCGAAGCCGCTCTTGTACGGCATCGACTTGGCGGTCAGCGCCATCGCCAGGTTGGTGCGGCCGTGGTAGGCGTGGTCGAACGCCACCACGGCGGGTTTGCGGGTATGGCAGCGGGCGATCTTGATGGCGTTTTCGACGGCCTCGGCGCCGGAGTTGAACAGAACCGAGCGCTTGTCGCCCGAGCCCGGCGTCAGCCGGTTGAGTTGTTCGGCGAGCGCGATGTAGTTCTCGTACGGGGTCACCATGAAGCAGGTGTGGGTGAACTCGGCGACTTGGGCGCGCACTGCGTCGACGACGCGCGGCGCGGCATTGCCGACCGTGGTAACCGCGATGCCCGACCCGAGGTCGATCAGCCGGTTGCCGTCGACGTCCTCGACGATGCCGCCCCCGGCGCGCACCGCGTATACCGGCATGGTGCTTCGGACGCCGCTTGCCACCGCGGCGGCGCGACGCTTGGTCAGTTCCAGCGAGGCCGGGCCCGGGATTTCGGTGACGAGGTGGCGACTCTGGTCGAGAGCGGGCACGTCGGTCTCCTCACGGGTCGCGGTCGTGGTTCGAGCCTATCGGTGCCGGCGTCATGCCCCAGGCGCACCGAACGTGGGTCCGTCGACCGAGTCGACGGTGGCAAAGGCGCGCAGCGGGGCGCGGTTGAGCCGGCGTGGTTGACGGACCGGGTAGCCCAGCGCGATCACTGCCGCCAACGCCAGCGGGTCGCGGGCTCCCAGCAGCGCCTTCACCTCGTCTTCAGCGCGAATCAGGATGGTGGTGATCACGCCGCCCAGCCCCTCGTCGCGGGCGGCGAGCAGGATGCTCCAGGTGAACGGGTAGATCGAGGCCCCGCCGGCGAACGAATACCGGGCCATGTCGCGGTCCATCGCCGCCAGCAACGACAGGTCGACGAACACCGCCAGCAACGCCGGCGCCTCATCGAACCGCTCGGCGAAGTCGCCTGGCGGTGCAGGGTTTCCAGCCGAAAGGGCCCGCGCCTCGGCGTCGCGGTCGTTGGTCGGCGCCCACGGCCGCAGGCCGGCCGCGCTTATCGCCATGTACTGGCTGATGCCCTGCACATAGAGGTCGCCGAGGCGGCGCCGCGTCGCGGGATCCTTGACGACCACTACCCGCCAGGCCTGCGCGTTGCCGCCGCTTGGCGCGAAACGTGCGGTGTCCAGGATCCGGGCGAGCACTGCGTCGTCGACGGCTTGGTCACGGAAGGTGCGGATGGCGCCGGTGGTTCGCAGCGCCTCAGTGAGCTCCACCGAGTTACCGACCCAACAGCGAGTCGACGTTGTCGTGGAAGAGCCCGGGCATCGCGGGCTCGTCGCAGCCCATCCGCCGGTAGTCGTCGAGTGGCGTCGCGGTGCCCTCGGAGTGCGGGTAGTCGCTGCAGAACATGAACACGTCGCCGGTCTTGTCGGTCAGCTGCTTGGGGTCCTCGTAGGAAAACGACGACACCCGCACGTGGTCGAGGAAGTATTCGCTCGGTCGCCGCGACAACCTCGCTACCGGCTTGCCGTTGAGCCGGGTGGTGAAATCCGATGCGCCGTCCAGCATCAGCAGAAACGCCGGCACCCACGCCGAGCTGAGCTCGACCACCCCGAAGCGCAGCGCGGGATGGCGGTCAAACACGCCATGCAAGATCAGGTCGGTCAACGCCAGCGCCGGGGGCACCCACAAGAACACCGCCTCGGTGGTCGTGGCCAAGTCATCCGCCGGGTCCTCCGGATACCAGCAATCGTCGAACACCCGGACCTGGTCAGCGACGTGGAAGACCGGGGTGACGCCGTGGTCGACGAATGCCGACCACATTCGGTCGTGTTGGGGGTCTGACAGCGCTCGGCCGTCCACCGGCCCGGCGCCGATCATGGCCAGCCGGACACCGGCCCCCGCCAGCGCATCCAGCTCGCCCTCCAGCCAGCCCGGGTCGCGCAGCGTCAGATGAGCCACCGGATGAAGACGGCCGCGGCCCTCGGCCTGCACCACCGCACACCAGCGGTTCCACGCCGTCATGTTCGCGGTCAGCGCGGGCAGCGACGACGAGAGGCGCCGCTCCCACAGCAGGCCGAAATTGGGGAACAGGACGGCCTCGTCGAGACCGACGTCGTCAAGCCAGTCGATGCGAGCCGCGGGCAGCCAGTAAGCCTCCGGCAACGCTTCGTCGTAGCGGTATGACGCCGGCTCGCCGGCCCGTTGCCGGTTGCGGTGCTCGCCGCAGGAGGCGGTGTTGCCGGGAAGATGGACATCAGCCAGGGCAAGGTGAGCGCCGCGCCAGCTCAGCCAGGTGTAGCCGAGCTCGTCGTCGACCAGGCTCAGTGCCTCCTCCCGGGCGGCCGGATCCATATGGTCGGCCCATAGCGAGCGGCTCTCGTAGAGGTGCTGGTCCGAGTCGACGATGCGGGTCATATCGCCCGTTGTCTCACTGTCGCACCGCCGCGTCAAGACCGTCGGTGTGCCGCCGGGTCGGTAGCGAAGGCTCGCAATGGCACACTGGGGACTTACCAAGCCGGGGAGCTGTTCCTGTTTGACGCCCTGGCCGTCAACCAATACGAAAGATAGTTGCTGTCATGGACCTGTTCGTCTTCTTGCCGCTGATTATTCTGCTGGCCGGATTCATGTTCTTCGCGTCACGGCGTCAAAAGCGTGCGATGCAAGCCACCATCGACCTGCATGAGTCGCTGCGCATCGGCGACCGTGTGCACACCACATCGGGGTTGCAGGCGACCATTACCGGAATCACCGATGACACAGTGGACCTCGAGATCGCGCCGGGCGTGGTGACGACCTGGATGAAGCTTGCCATTCGGGACCGTATCGAGCCGGAGACTCCCGATGCCGAGGCCACCGATGCCGAGGAGGCCCGCGAGTTGGGCCACGAGCAGGCCGCCGTCGAGCAGGACACGCCTGACCGGGAGCGGCTGACCAACGACTGAGGTCTGGCCACTGGCACGTACTCTTTGCGGGGTGCAGTGACCACCGCGGGAGCGGATAGCGCGAGAGTGGAGGAGAGAACGTGGCATCGCCTTCGGCGCCGGTGCATCCTGCCCGCTATCTGTCGGTATTCCTGGTCCTGCTGGTCGGCGTCTCCCTGCTGGTGTTCCTGACCGGGAACAAGCGGGCCGAACCCAAACTCGGCATCGATCTGCAGGGCGGTACCCGGGTCACGTTGACCGCGCGAACCCCCGACGGGTCGCGTCCGACCCGCCAGGCGTTGTCGCAGGCGCAGCAGATCATCGGTGCCAGGGTCAACGGCCTGGGCGTCTCCGGTTCCGAAGTCATC
>NZ_DASRBZ010000312.1:0-13356 GCF_035653355.1 Mycobacterium sp.
GATCCCGATTTACGTGGCAGCGATGGGTCCGCGAGCGTTGCAAGCCACCGGCGAGCTGGCCGACGGGACGCCTTACCTGGCGGGTCCGCGGACGCTCAGCGAATTCATCGTGCCGACGATCACCAAGGCGGCAGCCGAAGCGGGGCGCCCGGCGCCGCGAATCATCGCCGCCGTGCCGACCTTGTTGTCCGAGGATCTTGAGGGCGCACGTACCCTCGCCGCGCAACAGCTGAGCTTCTACGAGACCATCCCGTCTTACCGCAACGTGATCGCCCGTGAAGGCCTCGCCAGCGTTGTCGACCTTGCCGCGATCGGACCCGAGGAATCCGTTGCGCGTCAGTTGCGCCGGTATCGAGAGGCAGGTGCCACCCACGTGGTGATCAGCCCGCTCGACCGCTCCGCCTCCGCCGACCGAGAAGCGCTGTGGAGGCTTACGGCCGCGCTGTGAACCGCCGTCACACAGCGCCATGCCGATGGAAGACGAGCGCTTCGGTGCGCTGACGGCCAATCGCCGCAATCAGGGCGGTCAGCGGAAGCGGACGCTGGCCGTCGCCAGGCCGAAGATCTTCCGGCCTTCAGATTTGGCGGCGACGATGACGACACCGGTGCGGGTTGCCGGATCCAGCGACTTGATCCGGCCGCTGAATTCGATGTCGGCGCCCTCGGTGGCCGACACGATCGCGGGCTGCGACAGCCGCACCGCGTAGCGGGTAACCGCACCGGGGTCGCCCGACCATGCGGAGACGAAACCGGCACCCAATCCCATGGTGAGCATGCCGTGGGCGATCACATCGGGCAGGCCGGCCAGTTTGGCGATGTCTTCGTCCCAGTGAATCGGGTTGGCGTCGCCGGCCACCCCGGCATAGTTCACCAGGTCACCACGGGAGAGACGCGCGTGGCGCACAGGCAGCTCGCCGCCGAGCTGCACGTCTTCGAAGCACGGCGTCCCTGGTGTGCGGGTCGTGCCGCCGTCGGCGATTCGAACTTCGCCTTCGGGGCGCACCGTCTTCTCGTAGGGAGCATCGGATTCGCCGATTGCGGCGAGGTTCACGTCGTGCATCATCGCGTTCTGTGCGGCCGTCTTGATCGCCGGATCGACATCCTCGGCGGTCACGCCGACGACGGTGGTGTGGAGCGTGTGCACCCGTTCGCCCGCAGTATCGGTGAAGGTATTCGTCACGGTGATCAGGTCTCGGCCGGCGATGCGTCGCACCGACGACAGTTCGACGTCTACGTGCAGCTCGTCGCCGGCGACGATCGGGCGGTGCTGCTCGAAGACTTCTTCGGTCTGCACATAGGTGTGGTAGCCCACGACCACCTCTTCGAACATGCGGCGATTGCAGGCCATGCCCGGGACCGACGTGAACGTCAGCGGCGCGACAAGATCGTGGTAGCCCAGCTCCGCGGCGGCGCGGACATCCCAGTGCGCGGGGTGATAGTCCTGCACCGCACGGGCGTACTCGCGTAGCTTCTCGCGGCCGACCAGGTAGGTGCCGTCCATCTGGTAGTAGTGGCCGACCCGCGATTCGATTACCGACGCGTCTGCTGCTGTGGTCATGAGTGTGTCCAACTGTCCTATCGGCTTGTTGGTGAGGCCGACCAAAGCACACTAACGCGCGGCCACCGTAGCAACACACGCCGATATGCTTCGCCGACTCGTGTTAGCCAGTGGGCTCGACTCGCCCAGGCATGCCGCATCGTCAGCGGGGCTTTCCGGGGAGCAGCCGGTATCGGGACCGATCCGAGTCAGCCCGGTACCAGTCAAGCGTTTGCCGGATGCCCTTCTCCCTGCTGGTCGCCCCGCTGGCCCTACCTGAGCCGCTCACCGTTGACGACCTAATAGGGCTCGCCGTGGAGGTGGTAGTCGCCTGGACGGCCGACGGTGGCCGGCTGATCCTGGCCCGCCACGGTCAGTTGCTGATTCGGCGGCAGCCATCGTGGCCACGCTGCGATCCGCTGCGTCGACGTCACGCACGCTGCGGTTGTAAGGCGATGGCTTACAGGTGCAGTGACGCCTGAACGCGGCTGAGCGCGGTGCGTGTTTCTTCCATCAGTGCGTGAACAAGCTCGCTAGCCGGTAGTTTTCGCGTCAGCGGATAACCTTGGCCAGCCCAGAGGTTAACTAAGTCGGCCCGTCCGGATTGCCTGGCCTGCTTTCGCATTGGTGCGGTGAGGTGATGAATCTCTGGGTATGCACTGGGTGCTTCAGAGTGCTTCAGCATGAATTGATTGACGATGCCGCGGGCGGTGCGGCCAGTGAAGGCACGGGTGTAGGCCGTGGGGAGGTCGCCGCGAAGCGCCTCACGGTGCACGGCCGAGGTGCCCGCTTCAGGGCAGCCGAGAAAAGCGGTGCCTATGGCCGCCGCCCGAGCTCCCAGACATAGCACCGCGGCAATCGCTGCTCCCGAGGCGATCCCTCCGGTGGCGATCAAAGGGAGGTCGACACTGGCCGCCACTAATTGCAGCAGCGGCAGCAGCGACACCACTTGAGCGGGATCGTCATCGGGGCCGCCGCGGTGCCCGCCCGCTTCGGCGCCCTGAACGACGAGCGCATCCGAGCCGGCCGCGGACGCGGCCTCCGCCTCCGTCGGCGATCCAATAGTGATCCAGACTTCGGTTCCGGCGGTCCTGAAGTGGCGGACAATTTGTGGATCGGGAATTCCGAAGGTGAAGGACACGACTGGTGGTGGATCAGCCAGCAACGCAGCGATTTTCGCGTCCCAATCGTCATCGTCGTAGCGGCCTGCTCCTAACCGTGCGCCCACGCTCGCGGCGTCTGCGGCGATGTGTTCGGCGTAGCCCTGAACGATCTTTGTTGGGCTGGGTCGGCCTGGCACGAATAGGTTGATGCCAAACGGACGGCTAGTCAGTGCGCGGGTAGCGGCGCGTCTCGCAACCATCTCATCGGCGGATAAATAGCCGGCCGCTAGAAAGCCAAGCCCGCCAGCCTCGCTGACGGCGGCGGTCAGCTGGGGTGTCGAAGGGCCGCCGGCAAGCGGTGCCAGCACGATCGGGGCCCGACAGGAATCGAGGATCACCGCTCACTCCGTTTCTGCTCGGCGGCGAGATTTCGCCGACGGATTCGGTATTGGGCCGCTATCGCCGCGGCAAGGCATCGCAGGTCGCAGTTCAGTAATTGAACGCAACATAGCACTTCACTTGTCTCGAGAAAACCGGCTGCCTCGAATGTGAGGCGGTACATCGGTGAGCGCTGGTCTGTAGAGCCGCTTAACAAGCAAGCAAGCAGCAAACGCCGAGGCGTTCAACAGGCGGTCCGGCGATCACCGATCCACCATTCAATCACCGTACTAACCGACTAGGATTTTCGTCATGCTCGGCAAGAACTATCCCGGTCAAGATTGCGCGCTGGCTGCTGCGCTGGAGGTGTTGGGGGAACGCTGGACATTGTTGATCATCCGCGACGCCTTCTTCGGTGTCCGTCGGTTCGAGGACTTCGTTGAGCACCTGGACATTCCGCGCGCCGTGCTGAGCGACCGGCTGCGAACACTCGTGGCGCACGGCGTACTAGCCCGAGATCGCGATGGCTCGGCCGGACGTCACTACACCTACACGTTGACGGCGGCTGGCCAAGAACTTTGGCCCGCGCTATACGCCTTGATCACGTGGGGTTCGAGGCATTGTCACCCGTCGACGCGGCGCTACACCCACAGCGAGTGCGGAGCCGAGTTGGATTCGGGTGGCCGATGTCCACGGTGCGACGTGGTGCCGCAGCCGAACGATGTCGTGATCGCGGTCGGGTCTCGCAAGCAGAAGGTTCGCAATGATCCGGTTAGCATCGCGATGCGCCACCCGCACCGCCTGCTTGAGCCGCTCGACACCGCGACCGTGCGCGAAATTCGAGCCTTACAACGGCAATAGGGTAGTCACGCGACGCGAGCTCGAGGCAGACCTGGCGCTCGGTTGGTACCCGGGGCGAGGTAAATCCTGCTAAGTTCCCCTGACCTGACTTGGCTTCCCTTAATGGTTTTCAATAGGAGGAACGGCAATGACGAGTGTCTCGAATCCGGTTCCTTCGCAAGATCTCTCAGGAATCGTCGGGCATCGCTTCATCTATACCTACGCCAACGGCTGGCAGTACGAGATGTACGTCAAGAACGCCAGCACCATCGACTACCGCATCCACTCCGGACACGTGGGAGGCCGCTGGGTCAAGGATCAGCAGGTCGACCTGTTCCAACTCGACGAAGACAGTTTCAAAGTGTCGTGGACAGAACCCACCGGCACATGCGTGGCCGTCAACGTCCTCCCGGCCAAACGCCGCATCCACGGCGTGATCTTCTTCCCCCAGTGGATCCGGCTCCACGGGGAACGCACTGTTTGCTTTCAAAACGAGCACCTAGATGAGATGCGGGCCTACCGCGACAAGGGCCCCACGTACCCCATCTACCAAGTCCCCGAATTCGCCTACATCACGTTGTTCGAATACGTCGGTGTCGACGACGAGTCCATCATCGACACTGCTCCCCAGGACCTGCCGCCAGGATGGGCTGACCGCACGAACTGATTGCGACAAGTCCAGCCGCCAAAAACCTTCCCGTCGGCGTGGCAGTGGTACCCAAGGCGTTGACGACCGGAGCCGGCCCGCACCGAGCAGAATCTCGACAACCGTCGCCTCTAGTCTGGACCGGACATGCCCAGTGGTCAGGCAGAAGGGAGGCCCCAGGTGACCGGACCAGCACAAATTGCCAGGGCCGCCGGGCCTGCGCAACCCGGCCACGTGAACGGCTCTCCAATGCCACCACTACCAACCGAGCCACCTCCACGCCGACCACTGGCCGCAATCGGCGGCTGGCGCGGCCTCGGCTGGCTGAGCTGCGGAGTCGCCGGCAGCCTGGCCATCTGCTGGTTTATCTTCTTCAGTCCCGGCCCGAGCGGATCCAAAGCAGAGTGGTTCTTCGGCGCCGTCGTATTCGGCGTCGTCCTCGTCGCGATCTGGCAGACCGTCACCATCCAGCGTCAGGCGGCGCAGCACATGGCCGAAGCAGCAGAACACCTACGCAAGGAGTTCGTCGCCGCCGAAGAGCGGGCGGCCCGTGAAGTCGCGATAACGCGCCGGTTGCACCAGGAGGAAATGGAAGCCCAACAGAGCTTGCATCGCACCCAGATGGAGGCTCAGCGGGAATTGGCTCGCGTCGAGCGCAGCCACCTACTCAAGCTGCTCCAGAAACAAGCGATGATCGAAGTGTCGCGCGCTGTCGGCTCGCACACCCAGATGCTGGCAACACTGTGGAACGAGGCCGCGAGAGTCCTGCGCATCGAGGACCGCGACGAGCGGGAACTGGCGATGAACCCGATCTTCGAAAAAATCAGCCAAGTCGTGCATGAGTTTTCGGTCGAAATCAGCAATGCCCACCTGCTGGTCGACGACAACCGGCTGCATCAGGCGCTGCACCGCGTCAACGAGGCGGCCCTGATGGCGGTTCAGGTCGCCGAAGATGTTCACCTCGCCGTGATCGACGGCCACGCACCCGAGCACAATCCGATCCCGCCGGTCCAGCGGCTCATGGTGAACCGAGCAGCTGAAGCCCGTCACCTTGCGTGGGAGTTGCTGCGGACCGGCCTCGATCACGGCGCGCCCGCCGACCCCGTTTGAGCACAACGCATTACACGCGAATGGTGCCGCCGCGCATCCGCTGAGCTTCCGGCAGGTCGAGGTAGCGCTCGAGGTTGCGATGCATGTTGATCACGCGCCGCTCCTCGCTGGAGAGCACCAGGTGGGTGAAGCCGGGTTGGTGCATGCCGCGCTGTACACCCGCGAGCAGTTGAATATCTTGAGTCAGCACCACACCCGGTTCGGCTTCTCCGGCGGTTGTGCGCACATCCGTCGGCTTGTTGCGCGGCGCACCCGGCGGCATCCGCGCCGTTAAAAACATGACCAGTTGGCCGTGATCGGGGTCGGGGCCTGGGCGCGAACACATGATGGTCAAGTGGTCGGCGTTGGTCAGAAACGTCATGTTCGGAAACACGTTGTACTGGTGCAGCCGGGTGATCCGGTCGGTGTCGGCCCAACCCAGATCGACTCCGCGCCCAGCCGCAAATGCCCGTGTGCGTGCCGCGATCAGGTCCTGAACCGTCTGCCCGGGCCGCTGTTCGTCGGACGGGAACGGCGTGCCTTCGGGTGCACCCATCAGCGCACCCTGGGTGTAAACATAAGCGTCCCAGACCTCTTCGTCGCTCAGTGTGCCGTCGAAGCGTGGACTCGGTACGCCGTAGGGCTGGTCAGATTTACCGGTGTGGCCCCAGATCTGCTGCGGCGCATGGACATCGTCGACACATCGCAGCAATTCAGGATGCAGTGTTTGGATGTGGTAGGTCTCGCTGTAGCCGTCAGCGATGGTCTTCCAATTGGCGTCGACGTCGACAGTGAGGGTGGCGTAGCAGCGGAAGTCGCTGAGCTTGCACCAGGCGATGTCGTCGGGTATTTCCTCCAGGTAATCGAGCAACGGCACAGCGTCAAGATCGAGGTTGACGAAGACCATGCCCTCCCAGGTGTCGACCCGGACCGGAACAAGAGGAAAGTCCGACAGTCGTAACGAGCCGAAGCCTTTGCGGTCGGGCACCCGCTTGAGCGTGCCGGCCAGATCCCACGTCCAGCCGTGGTAACCGCACTTGAGCTCATGCAGTCCCGAACCGGAGCCCACGCACAGGGAGTTGCCGCGGTGGCGACACACATTCTGAAACGCGCGCAGCTCGCCATCGTCACCGCGGACGAGCAGTATCCGGTATGGGCCGCAACGGTATTCGAAGTAGTCGCCGGGCTCAGCGACATGGTCGAGCATGCACGCAAGCTGCCACACCTTCGGCCACATTCGTTCGATCTCGAGTCGAGCGAACTCCGCAGAGTAATAGCGCTCGGCGGGCACTAGCATCGGGCACTCGGGCGGGGTGCCGATGGCATCCTCGTCCCGGGTTCGGGCACGGATTGCGGCCGCCACCTTCATCGGCCTCTAGCGCGCGCCACGCACCAGGCGACCGGGACGGGCCCCGGTGTCGACGCCGTTGCGCCGGGTCATGGTTCCGCTGACGATGGTTGCCGTGTAGCCACTTGCCTTTTGCAGGATCCGGTGCCCGCCCGCGGGCAGATCGTAGGCCATCGCCGCGGGATGCAATGTCAGCGCATCCATGTCGATGACGTTGATGTCCGCCTTCTTGCCTGGTTCGATCGTGCCGCGGTCGGTGAGGCCGAACAGATAAGCCGTGTCACGTGACTGTTTGCGGATAACGTATTCCAATGACAGCTTCTCGCCTCGCCTGCGATCGCGCGCCCAGTGCGTGAGCAGGAACGTGGGATACGAAGCGTCGCAGATCATTCCGCAATGCGCACCGCCGTCGGAGAGCCCCAGCACACCGGCGGGGTGCAACATCATCTCACGGATGGCATCGCAGTTTCCGTCGGCGTAGTTGAAGAACGGCAGCATCAGCATGGCGCTCGCGTTCGACTCGAGCATGAGGTCATAGAGGGTCGCCAGCGGATCCTCGCCGCGCTCCTTGGCGATCGCGGCGACGGTGCAGTCGGGTGTGGGCTCGTAGTCAGGCGGATCGCCCAGCGCGTAGAGCCGGTCCAATGAGTACTGCACGAAGGTGGACATGCCGTCGAACAGCACTGCGGGGTCGATGGGTAGATCGTCCTCGGACAAGATCGCTGCCTTCACCGCCGGGTCAGCGAGGCGCTGGGCGAGCTCGTCGGGGCTGCATTCAGCCTTCAGCTTGCGGTAGGTGGGTCGGTGACCGAAGGCATGGTGGCCGTGGAAGCCGATCATCATCCCGAACGGGCGCGCCGCGATCTGCGGGTGCAACCGACTGCCTTCCGTATGCGCAGCCGCCGAGAGCTCCAACTGCTCGCGCCACAGGTGCGGATCAGCATCCACTTGAATAAGCGCGAACGAGACAGGACGGTCGATTTCCCCGCTCAACCGCCGCATCCAGTCCAGTTCCTTCTTAGGGCCGACGATGTCCTCGCCCGCGGCTCCCTGTGGGGCGAGCTCGAACACCGCCTGACCGCCGGCCGCCATCGCCCGCCCGAGACCGAACAGTTCTTCTTCGGCGGCGAACGTCCCGGGCACGGGTTCGCCGTCCATGGCTCGGTGCGCCAGTGTGCGGGACGTCGAGAACCCAAGCGCGCCGGCCTCGATTCCTTCTCGGACCAGCCGGCCCATCGCTGCGATGTCGTCGTGAGTCGCCGGCTCGTTACGGGCGCCCCGCTCACCCATCGCGTAGGCGCGAACCGCGCCGTGCGGGATCTGGCTGCCGACATCGATCGCGAACTTCCGTTGCCCGATCACATCGAGGTACTCCGGGTAACTTTCCCAGCCCCACGTGATGCCCTCAGTCAAAGCGGTGCCCGGAATGTCCTCGACACCCTCCATCAACTTGATCAGCCACTCCTCGCGGCCTGGCCGCACCGGGGCAAAGCCGACACCGCAGTTGCCGGTGACCACGGTCGTTACCCCGTGCCCGCTCGACGGCTCAAGCAAGCTGTCCCAGCTCACCTGGCCGTCGTAGTGGGTGTGGATGTCGACGAAGCCAGGAGCCACCACATGGCCTGTCGCATCGATGATTTCGGCACTCTCGCCGCCCATCTCCGGGTCATTGGGGCCACGCCGGACGACCTCGACGATCGTGCCGTCCTTGATGCCAACGTCGGCCCGGAAACGCTCCGCCCCGGTGCCGTCGACGACAGTGCCACCAATGATTTTCAGGTCGAACACGAGTCTCCTCCTCGTCGCCGCGGACCTGCTGACCTGAGCCCGCGGCACGCCGGTTGCGGGGTGGCAGCCGAACTACAAGCGCATTACGCTACGCCTCGTAGCGTAAACATTGACGGTAATCGTCATGCTCGGTCGAGTCAATGACTATTGCCGCGCCCTCCAAGCGGAGGCGTTTTTGCTTCCTACTTGACGGTGATGCCGCCATCGACCGGCAATGTGATCCCAGTGATGTAGCGGCCTGACTGGGCGCATAGGTAGACCATCGCCTCGCTAACATCAGCTGGTTCGATGAGTTCGAGCGGCAGCGGCGCGACCAGTCTTTTCGACAAGGTTCACAGTCTCATCAAGATCCTCAGGGGTCGGCATCGGATAGGCGACACAGTCGATTTGATCGCAGAGATCGAACGCGATGATGTCGGCGCCCTCCTCGGCGAACCGAACCGCATGCGACCGGCCTTGGCCACGCGCGGCACCGGTGATGAACGCGACCTTGCCGTCAAATTGCTCTGCCATGGCTACTCCCTCCGATTGCGCTGAGTATCCCGTTCCGGCGCGAGAATCCACTGGGTAATGGATTACTCGTTTTTGCGTCCCCGGGCTCTGGCCAGCTACATCGCACCCAGCCGATGCGCAGGCGGCAGCGTTTGCGTCGCCGCACCCACGTACTGGCGGGCGGCTGTCCGAATGTGTGCTCGGACACCAAGTTGGGTATTCAGAGCAAACGACGTCACAGGAGGCATCATGGCGAAGGACCACGGTTCAAGCGTCAAGAACGACAAGCAGTATGAGGGCTTGCGCAAGAAGGGGATGAGCAAGTCTCGGGCAGCTGCAATTGCGAATTCGCCCGGAGCATCCAGTAGAGGCGGCAAGAGCTCGGGCAGCAGCAAGAGCAGTCGTAGCAGCGGCAGCGGCAGCGGCGGCAATCAGTCCCAGAAGAAGGCCGCCGGCCGAAAGGGCGGCAAGAAATCGAGTTAGCCAGGCTGCCCATCGGGGCAAAGAGCAACTGAAATCCCGGCGGCTCAATACCGCTCGGGCACAATCTAATTGGCGGCCAGCCATGCATGGCCGCTGTCAGCCGTGCTTTGCGCGCACCCACGGGATGCCGACGTTCTTGGTACACACGGTGGCCAAGCCGTGGTCTTCCAAGATGTCGCCGATCTGGTCTTCGCCGAACGCAACGGCGCGTACGACCCATCTATCCTGCCTTCAACCAGGCGATTACAGCCGCGCTGCGCCAGTAAGCGCGGAGAAAGAGAACACCGACAACTCAGAGACCAGCGCGGAGCTGGGCAGAATAGTTGCATGAACGTAGCCGCCAAGGCGATCGACAAACTAGTCAACCCGCCGCGGATCTCAGACCCCGACAAGTTACGCCGCGCCGTATCGGGCAAAACCGTGCTGGTGACCGGCGCGTCATACGGTGTCGGGGAGGCGACCGCCCGCGCGCTGGCCGCAGCGGGTGCGACCGTGCTCGCCGTCGCCCGCTCGGAGGATCGGCTCGACGACCTGGTGACAGCGATTACCGCGGGTGGCGGCCGAGCGGTTTCCTACCCGACCGATCTCACCGACGAATCAGCGGTCAACGCGCTGGCCGAACGCATCAGCGATGAGCACGGCCCCCTCGACATCGTGGTCAGCAATGCCGGCAAATCGCTGCGCCGGTCGCTGCATCACCAATACGACCGCCCGCATGACTTTCAGCGCACCATCGACATCAACTACCTCGGGCCTATCCGGTTGCTGCTAGGCCTGCTTCCCGCGATGCGCGAACACGGCAGCGGACACATCATCAGCGTGTCGAGCATCGGAGTGCGGGTTCCGCCCGGCCCGCAGTGGGGCGCCTACCAAGCTTCGAAGGGCGCGTTCGACATCTGGCTGCGCAGCGTCGCTCCCGAGCTGCACGCCGACGGCGTCGACGTCACGTCGATCTATCTCGCGTTGGTCCGCACCAGGATGACCGAGCCCACGCCGTTGCTGCGCAAACTTCCGGGGCTGTCCGCTGATGAGGCCGCCGACGTGGTCGCCAAGGCGATCATCGAACGGCCGCGCACCATCGAGCCGTGGTGGGCGTGGCCCGCAGAAGTCACCACCGTGGCGCTGGCCGGACCGGTGGATTGGGCAGCGCGGCTTTGGTATCGGTACGCGATCGAAAACAAGCGCCACCGATGACGACGACGAGCCTGCTCAGCCAGTAGCTCGTTCGGGTTAGTCCGCGACCCGCAGCCGGCGTTGCAGTGCCTGCTCTTGCGCAGACGCTGCGCCATCGACCGTTTTGACGAGCCAGTTGGGGGCCAGCACCGATACAGCGCTGGCCGCTGTGGTAGCGCCGATCACACCTGTCCACGCGACGGGACCCAGGGGCGTGCACCCGAAGAATTGGCTGATGCCCGGGGTCTGGACGATTCCTACCAGGACCGCAGCGCTGCCCAGTGCGGTGGCCACCACCAGCGGGCTGTGGCGACGGGTCAGCAGAGTTTGCGCCAGCTGGGTACCCACAAGCGCAGTCAAACCCATTGTCGCCGTACGTCTTTCGGTGCCCGGTGTCCAACGCCCGATGGCCCAGGCCGCGGTCGCGCCGGCAGCCGTGACAACCCCGCGGCTAATGATATGGCGCATCAGCGGCGTATCGAGTGACGGTGTGGGCTCCATGAGTACCGCCCGCTGGTAGGCGCGGTGCGCCGCGTCAACCCCGTTGCCGGTTTCATCTTCGGTCTCTTCGGGTTCGGCGAATACCGGGGTGACGGCAACCGCAAGTGCCGGGAACATGTCGGTGAGCAGGTTCACCAATAGCAGCTGACGCGTGCCGATCGGCGCCCGGCCCGCGCCGAACGCCGTGCCGATGATCGTGAAGATCACCTCGCCCACGTTGCCGCCGACGAGGATGGTCAGCGCATCGCGCACCCCGCTCCACATACCGCGGCCCTCGACCAACGCATCGACCAGCACCCCCAGGTCGTCTTCGGTCAATACGATGTCGGCCGATCCGCGGGCGGCCGACGAACCGCGGCCGCTGACCCCGATGCCCACATCGGCCATCCGAATCGCGGCGGCGTCGTTGGCACCGTCACCTACCATCGCGATGACCTGCCCGCAGCGTTGCAGCGCGGCGACGATTTGTACTTTCTGCTCCGGGCTGACGCGGGCGAAGACTTGCACCTCCGACGCGAGTTTGGCGCAGGCGTCCTCGTCGAGCGCGGCGAGTTCGGCACCGGTAACCACCCGCGCGTCCGCCGGTAGACCCAATTGGTAGGCGATCGCCCGGGCGGTGACCGGATGATCGCCGGTGATCAACACGACGCGGCGCCTGGCATCCTCGAGCGCTTCGATCAGCGGACGCGCTGAGGGTCGAGCGGTGTCTGCCAGACCGACATAGCCGAGCAATTCCAGATCCTGCGCGGCGGCATCGACGGCGTCGGCATCGGTGTCGGACTCGTCGGCGGTTTCACCGTCCCAGCGGCGCCGCGCCACCGCCAACACCCGCAAACCACGCTCGGCGAGGCTGTGCACCATCGACTCCGCATGGTTGCCGTCCACACCCGAGTTGGCATACCGGCAGCGGGGCAGGATCTGCTCGGGGGCACCCTTCAACATCAGCATCGGCGCCTGCTGGTCGTTATTCAGCGTCCCGATCGCAGCCGAAAAGCCGCGGCTGGATTCGAAGGGCACCTCGGCAAGCACCGTCCAAGAATCTGAATCGCCTTGGATTGCAAGGGAACTCGCCGCCGAGATGATGGCCTCATCGGTGGCGTGGGCGTGCCCGTGCTGATCCTCCGGCTCCGGGCATGCCCTTGCGGCGACGCGAAGCACCTCAGCAGCCTGCGGATCAGCGAGATCGGGGAGTGGACCGCTCGGGTCGGTGCCGGCCGGCACAGCGCACACCACGTGCAGGCGGTTCTCGGTGAGGGTGCCGGTCTTGTCGAAACAGACGGTGCCGACCCGGCCCAGCGCCTCGATGGTGCGGGGCGCGCGGACCAGCACGCCACGGCGCGACAACCGGCGGGCGGCGGCAAGCTGGGCGACGGAAGCCACCAACGGCAGTCCCTCAGGGACGGCGGCCACCGCAATGGCAATGCCGTCGGCGACCGCTTGACGCAGCGAAGCGTTGCGCAGCAAAGCCAAGCCGGTCACCGCAGCCCCGCCGGCAAGTGTCATGGGAAGCACCTTGCTGGTCAGCTCACGCAGCCGCGCCTGAACCCCCGCCGCCGGTTCAACGTCGGAGACCGCCGAGATCGCGCGTTGTGCAGCGGTGGCGGCACCGGTGGCGACGACGATGGCACGAGCATGCCCGGCGACGATGGTGCTGCCCTCGAAAAGCATGCTGGCCCGGTCGGGATCGTCAGCGGCGACGGGCTCCACCTGCTTGTCGACCGGGAGTGACTCACCGGTGAGCAGCGACTCGTCGACCTCGAGATCCTCAGCAACCACTAGGCGCGCATCCGCGGGCACCACGTCGGGAGCGGCCAGGTCGATGATGTCGCCTGGCCGCAGTGAGCTGGCGGGCACCGTCAACATGCGGTCGGTATGCCGGGCCGCCTCCAAGCGGCGCCGTGTCGTCGTCACCACCGGGACAACGACACGCCGCGCGAATCGCTCTTGCTCGGCGAACAGCTCGGCCGCGGCGCGTTCG
>NZ_DASRBZ010000313.1:0-6025 GCF_035653355.1 Mycobacterium sp.
TGAACGCGCCGCCGGAGTCCGCGAACACGAACACCGGCGCGTTGCCCCCGTGCGCGGCGGCGAACTCGTCGATCGTCGCAACCGCATTGCCGGCCCGCAGCCAGTCGGCGGGCGTGTTGAATTCGCCGCCGATCATCATCACGGTGGGCAGCTGCGGCGGCGGAGTGCTGGCAAACCACGCCGGTGGCAGGTACACCAGCTCGCCGCGGTGTTTGAAGTGCGACGCCTCCGCGGGGATGGTCACCGGCACCACGCTGCCGCGGGTCGGAAGCGCCCGCTTGCCGGCCATCGCCGCCACCGTGGTCTTGTCGGTCTGGTCAGGCAACGGACCGGCAGTGAGCTGATTCCAGGCCGTCTGCACCGTTGGGAAGTATCCCACCCAGCCGTTGAGGGCCAGAGCCGAGCACAGCAAGCACAGCGGCACGGCCAGCATCGACGTCGTACGCCGCCACCAGCGGGCGCTGCGCCACCCCAGCAGCAGGACCGCAGCCGCTGCGCCGGTCAACGCAATCCACAGCCACATCGTGAGCGGAGCTGGCTCGTCGGCCAGCCCGTCGGTGTCGATGAACCAGCGGGTCCCGATCGCGACCAGGATGCCGACGGCCGCTGCAACCGGCAGCCCGACTACCCGCCAGCGGCGTGATCGCCACCCAATCGCCAACACCAGCGCAACCGCCGTTAGCGCCTGGACCGTGATCGGCACCCACCCGTGCATCAGCGAGGTGTGGTGACCGACCAGCAGCGGCGCAGCGACAGTTGCGGAGGAAGCTGGCACATCATTCATTGTCGTCCATTGTGATGCATGCGTTAACGCATTGACGACCGGTTCACCAACCGCTACGCACAGCTCACGTTGCCGGCGGCCATTTCATGTGTTATCGCGGTTTGGCCAGCGGGAAGGGCAGGGTCTCGCGGATGCCGCGGCCGGTGATGAGCATGACCACGCGGTCGACACCCATCCCGAGACCGCCGGTGGGCGGCATCGCGTATTCCATCGCCTGCAGGAAGTCCTCGTCGAGTTCCATCGCCTCGGGATCGCCCCCGGCGGCCAGCAAGGATTGCTCTTGCAGGCGGCGACGCTGCTCCACCGGGTCGGTGAGCTCGGTATAGGCAGTGCCGAGCTCGACGCCCCAGGCCACCAGATCCCAACGTTCGGCCACCCCGGGTTTACTGCGATGCGGCCGGGTCAGCGGCGACACCGAGGTCGGAAAGTCGATGTAGAAGGTGGGATGCTCGGTGCGGGACTCGACCAGATGCTCGTAGAGTTCGAGCACCACCGCGCCGGCGTCCCAGCGTCGCAGGTAAGGGACGTTGGCGGCATCGGCCAGCTTGCGCAGCGACGCCAAATCGGTGTCCGCATCGACGTAGTCACCAAGTGCCTCGGACACGGCGTCGTGCACCGTCTTCACCGGCCAGACACCAGAGATGTCGACCGGTTTGAGGCCCTCATCTGAGGGGCGCAGCACGACCTGCTCGCCGTGTGCCGCCTCGGCGGCGTTTTGGATCAACTCACGACAGCCGTCCACCCACGTCCGATAGTCAGCGTGCGCCTGGTAGGCCTCCAGTAGCGTGAACTCAGGATTGTGGGTGGAGTCGACGCCTTCATTTCGGAACGCCCGGCCCAGCTCGAACACCCGCTCCACGCCGCCGACGCAAAGCCGCTTCAGGTACAGTTCCGGCGCGATGCGCAGGTATAGGTCCATGTCGTAGCTGTTGATGTGGGTGATGAACGGGCGAGCGCTGGCACCGCCGTGGATCTGCTGCAGGACCGGCGTCTCGACTTCCACAAAGCCCTTGGCGAACAGTGTCTCTCGCAGCGAACGCAACACCTTGCTGCGCACGGCGATTAGTTCGCGTGACTCGGTGTTCACCGCCAGGTCGAGGTAGCGGGCCCGCACCCGAGCCTCGGCGTCGGTGAGTCCGTTCCACTTGTTGGGAAGCGGACGCAGGCACTTGCCGATCAGCCGCCATCGGCGAACCAGCAGCGAGCGCGTCCCGTTTTTGCTGAACCCCATGTGCCCGCTCACTTCCACCAGATCACCCAGATCGATGGCGTGAGTGAAATCGGCGGTGTAACCCTCGTCGAGCTGCGAATTGTCCAGCAGCAGCTGTATTTCAGCCGACCAGTCGCGCAACTGGGCGAACAGCACCCCGCCGAAGTCGCGGATCCGCAGCACGCGACCGGACACCGAAACGCTCGCCTGGTCGTCGGCCGCCAACGCACTGGCGACGCTGTGACTGGGTGGATGACCTACCGGGTAAGCGTCGACGCCGTTGGCTTGCAACGCCTTCAGCTTCGCCAGCCGTACCCGCACCTGTTCGGGCAGCCGCCGCTGCGACTCACCCCAATCGGAGGTCTCCGCGCGCTGCAGATTACTGAGATCGGGGGCGGTGCCGTCGTGGTGCAACAGCCCGGTCGCCACCAGCGTCGGCGGCACCGACGGATGGTGACCGGTGTGCTGCTTGGTGCGGCGACTGAAGGGGAACACCAGGAAGCCCTCGGCGAGGGCGGAAGCGACACCCACCCGCGGGATCATCCGGGCGTCCTCGTAGCAGGCGTACCGCGGCACCCATTCCGGTTGGTACTTCGCGTTGGAGCGATACAGCGTCTCCAGCTGCCACCAGCGGGAGAAGAACACCAGCAGGCCGCGCCACAGCCGCGCTATCGGGCCGGCGCCGAGCTGCGCGCCCTGGGCAAACGCTGAGCGAAACATCGCGAAGTTCAGCGAAATGCGGGAAATCCCTAGGCGTTCACCATGTAGGGCCAGCTCGCTGACCATGAGTTCGATTGTGCCGTTAGGGGATTGGGCTGATCGGCGCATGAGATCCAGCGATACGCCGTTGTGCCCCCACGGCACCAGCGAGAGCATTGCCACCACCTCGTGGTCGGGACGCAGGGCCTCCACGAGCAAGCAGTCGCCGTCCGCCGGGTCACCGAGGCGGCCGAGGGCCATCGAGAACCCGCGCTCGGTCTCGGTGTCCCGCCAGGCGTCGGCGCGCGAGATCACGTGTGCCATCTCGTCGGCGGGAATTTCCAGGTGCCGCCGGATGCGCACGGTCAACCCGGCGCGGCGTGCCCGGGTGACCGCCTGGCGCACTCCGCGCATGTCCGGGCCGGACAGCTTGAAGTCGACGGTGTGCAGAATGGCTTCGTCGCCGAGTTCCAGGGCGTTCAAGCCTGCTCGGCGAAACGCTTGTGCGCCTTGCGAACTGGCGCCCATGACACCGGGAGTCCAACCGTAGGACTGGCACAGCCGCAACCATGCATCGATGGCTTTCGGCCACGCCGTGGGGTCGCCGATCGGGTCCCCGCTGGCAAGGCACACGCCGACCTCGACTCGGTAGGTGATGGCTGCACGGCCGTTGGGCGCGAACACCACCGACTTGTCGCGGCGGGTGGCGAAGTAGCCGAGGGAGTCGTTTTTCCCGTACAACTCGAGCAGACCGCGGATGGCGGATTCGTCCTCTCCGGTCAGCGCGTTCTCGGCGCGCTGGGATTGGAACAGCACGATCGCCGCAACCATCAGCGCCAGTGCGCCGAGCAGGCCGAAGAGGTCGTTGAGGATGACGTGCGGGCGGCCCTGGAACAGATCGGGGTCGGCCAGCGCGAAGCCGACCACTCGGTTCGCCACGTAGGGCAACCGATCCTGCCGTGCCAGCGAGCCGGGGAACAGCTCGACCAGTCCCCACGACAGCAGAATCCCGATCGCCCATCCGGCAAGCAGCACGCCGGTCGACTTGTAGAGGGCGCCGTGGCGGACCTTGGCCCAGAACTCGCGGTAAGCCAAGGTGAGGAGGACGATCGCGGCCACATGCAGCGTGAAGCCGAAGCTTTCGCCGAAGGTCTGCAGCGGTGTGTTCCCGCCCGCTGCCAGATCCGCGACGTTCAACCCGGCGGCAATGACTAGGTTGCCGAGCAACACCCACCAGGCAATGCGCTTGCGCGCGGTCAGCGCGCCGGCCAGCAGCGCCAGGATGAACGACCACGCGAAGCTGGTGTCGGGAAAGTTGAAGAGGTAGTCGTTGATGAACTCCCGCGGGACCTTGATGACCCACCTGACCAGCGGTGACACGCTCGCCACCAGCGACAGGGTGGCGATCACGCCGACAGTCCAGCCGGCGGCCGCTGGAACCCAGTGGTACCGGGAAGTCGGCCGGCTCGTGGTTAGGGTCACAGACCGCGAGGATATTCGCTTCGGCTGGGACACGCGTGAGACGACATCACAACCACGCGTCTAGCTGCCGGTCAGCAGGTTGTGACTGCTAAACTGGCCGGTGCGACCGTCCCGGCGAAGGCCGGGAACAGCAAGTGGAGTCCCACTCCCACCGCTGGCCACCGGAAATCTTTGCCCAAGGCTCAGCGGTCCGGTCACAGGCATCGCGCCTGTTCTGCGCACGCCGCAGGCGGCTCACGCCGTGACCGGTCGGCACTAGGGCCCTGCTGCAGCAGGGCCTTTTTGCTGATGGCGAGCCGTCCACCTGCTGCATCCCACGGAACCGCGCGCCGGTCGCGAAAGAGAAGACAACCAAGGGAGGCCACATCAGCACTGAGACCCGCGTCAACGAACGCATCCGCGTACCTGAAGTCCGTTTGATCGGACCGGGAGGTGAGCAGGTAGGCATCGTGCGGATCGAAGACGCACTCCGCGTCGCCGCGGACGCCGACCTCGACCTTGTCGAAGTCGCCCCGAACGCCAGACCACCGGTCTGCAAGATCATGGACTACGGCAAGTTCAAATACGAGGCGGCGCAGAAGGCGCGCGAGTCTCGCAGAAACCAGCAGCAGACCGTCGTCAAGGAACAAAAGCTGCGACCCAAGATCGACGACCATGACTACGAGACCAAGAAGGGTCACGTCATCCGCTTCCTGGAGGCGGGGTCGAAGGTCAAGGTGACCATCATGTTCCGCGGACGCGAGCAGTCCCGGCCCGAACTGGGCTATCGACTGTTGCAGCGCCTGGGCGCCGACGTCGCCGACTACGGCTTCGTCGAGACGGCCGCCAAACAGGACGGACGCAACATGACGATGGTGCTGGCGCCGCACCGCGGCGCGAAGACTCGGGCCAGGGCGGCGCGACAAGCCGTCGCACCCATACCCGAGCCCGCAGCCAACGGCGATACCGAACCATCGAACTGACCAGACAGCAGAACTGAGGACACATGCCCAAAGCCAAGACCCACAGTGGGGCTTCAAAACGATTCCGCCGCACCGGGACCGGCAAGATCGTGCGCCAGCACGCCAACCGGCGGCATCTGTTCGAGCACAAGCCCACCACGCGGACCCGACGGCTGGAGGGCCGCACCGCGGTGTCGGCGAACGACACCAAGCGGGTCAAGTCGATGCTGAACGGCTGACGACGCCGACACAGTCAGTACGTCCGAACGAGGATAGGAATACCCATGGCACGCGTGAAGCGGGCAGTCAACGCCCACAAGAAGCGGCGCACCGTCCTGAAGGCCTCGCGAGGCTATCGCGGCCAGCGGTCTAGGCTTTACCGCAAAGCCAAAGAGCAGCAACTACATTCGCTTAACTATGCGTTCCGGGACCGTCGGGCACGCAAGGGCGAGTTCCGCAAGCTGTGGATTTCGCGGATCAACGCGGCGGCGCGCGCTAATGACATCACCTACAACCGGCTCATCCAGGGCCTCAAGGCCGCCGGCGTCGAGGTGGACCGCAAGAACCTCGCTGACATCGCGGTGAGTGATCCGGCCGCGTTCACCGCACTGGTCGACGTGGCGCGGGCGGCGTTGCCCGACAACGTCAACGCGCCTTCGGGAGAAGCTGCCTGACACCTGGCTCGCGCCCGGTGCTCACCGAACGCTCGGCCCGGGTGGTCGCGGCGGTCAAGCTCCACCGCCATGTCCGGCGGCGTAGCGCGCAGCGGTTTCTCGCCGAAGGACCCAACCTGGTCGAGGGAGCATCCAGGCGCGGTCTGGTGCGCGAAATTTTCGTCACCGAATCCGCGGCGCAACGGCACGCCGAGTTGTTGCATGCCGCAGATGTCCCGGTCTTCTTGGTGAATGA
>NZ_DASRBZ010000314.1:0-4269 GCF_035653355.1 Mycobacterium sp.
ACATCATGTTTGGCGTCTTTGACCGGAACGACGTTGGTGCGGTTGCCGATGCAGCCGGCCCAGCGGGCGATCTGGGCGACGTCGAGGACCGCGTCGCCGCACTGCAGTGCGATCTCGTCAGCCGTGTCGGAGACGCCGTGATCCGAACGCAGAATTAGGTTGGGCACACCGACGTCGAGCCCACGATGCAGCCGCGCCTGACCGCGGCGGACCGTCTGCAGCCAACCGAAGGTGATCGGAAAGCCGCCCAGTGGTTTCCATTGCAGGTTGTAGTCGAACTCGCCGTGGTAATCCCGATGCAGGCTGGCGCCATAGCCACCCACGCCGGGCGCGCGGGCCACCCCCTTCTTGTACACCCGCGCTACCGCCGCGATCGCCGCCGAGGTCATCGCCCACCGCAGCGGGGCCGGACCCGGCAGGTCCAGCAGTGGGCTGTTGAGCACCAGGCCGCCGACGCCTGCTTGCGCGGTGGCGCCGCGCCGTCGCAGCCGGTCCAGCCACAGCGACACGATCAGCCCGCCGGCGGAATGGCCGTAGACCAGCACGGTCACCGACGGCGCCTGCGCGCGGATAACGGCCAGGGCTTGTTCGAGTTCGCGGTCGTAGCGGGCCAGGTCGGTGGTGAAGTGCGGCGTCTGGCCGGCCCGCCAGGAGCGACCGCACTTGGACAAGTCCAGCGCGTAAAACGTTAAGCCACGCCCGAAAAAGTGGTCAGCCAGTGCGGTGTTGAAGAAGTAGTCGGTGTATCCATGCACCGCCAACACGGCGTGACCGGCTCTTGCGGGCTCGCCCCGTCGCACCAACGTCGCGACGATATGGCCCTCGCCGTCGGGATCGGGACCCAACGGGATCGTGTGCTGCCAACAGCCGGGCAGGACGTCGGGCACCCAGCCACTCACGCTCGCCAGCTTAGAGCCTGCTTTTCCAGCGCGGTCCAATCCGCGCAGACGGGCGCATTACCCCGACAGCAGGCGGGATAACCTGAGGACGCCCGCGTCGCAGCGCAGATAAGTAAGGAAGAACGATCTGGTGTCCGAGCCGAACGTCGCAAAGACCGACGTCGTGCTGATCGGCGCGGGCATCATGAGCGCCACGCTCGGCGCGCTCCTGCGGCGGCTGGAACCCGAGTGGTCGATCACCTTGGTGGAACGTCTGGATGGGGTCGCCGCAGAGAGCAGCGACCCGTGGAACAACGCCGGAACCGGGCACTCTGCGCTCTGCGAGCTGTTTTACACCCCGGAGCGCGACGGCTCGATCGACATCGCCAAAGCCGTCCGGGTCAACGAGCAGTTTCAGGTGACCCGCCAGTTCTGGGCGTACGCCGCCGAAAGCGGCATCCTGACCGACGTGCGCGGCTTCCTCAACGCGGTGCCGCACGCGGCCTTCGTGCAGGGGACCGGGCGCGTGGACTACCTGCGGCGTCGCCATCGGGCCCTGGCCGCCAATCCGCTCTTCGCCCGCACCGAGTTTATCGACGAGGCCGACGAGTTCGCGCGCCGGCTACCGTTCATGGCCGCCAAGCGTGACTTTCGGGAACCGGTTGCCTTCACCTGGGCAGCCGACGGGACCGACGTCGACTTCGGCGCGCTGACCCAACAGCTCGTAGGTTTTTGTCTGCGCGGCGGCGCCGCATGGTTCGGCCACGAGGTGCGCGGCCTGACCCGTCAGCGCGACGGCAGCTGGTTATTGACGATCCGCAACCGGCGCACCAGAAATAACCGGAAACTGAACGCGAAATTCGTGTTCGTCGGAGCCGGGGGCTATGCGCTGCCGCTGTTGCAGAAGTCGGGCATCAACGAGGTGAAGGGATTCGGCGGGTTTCCAATAGGGGGGAAGTTTCTGCGCAGCGGCAACCCAGCGCTCACCGCCGCGCATCGGGCCAAGGTGTATGGGTTGCCTGCGCCCGGGGCGCCGGCAATGACGGCGCCGCACCTGGATCTGCGGATCGTCAACGGCAAGCGATGGCTGCTGTTCGGGCCGTTCGCCGGTTGGTCGCCGAAGTTCCTCAAGCGCGGCCGCGTCAGCGATCCGGCGCGCTCGCTAAAGCCGGGCAATGCGCTGTCCTTGTTCCGCGTCGGTGTCAGCGAACGCCGGCTGGTCAACTATTTGCTGCGCCAGCTGGCGTTGTCGGAGCATAAGCGCGTCGATGCCCTGCGTGAATTCGCCCCCAGCGCCGTCGACTCCGACTGGCAGACGACAGCCGCCGGCCAGCGGGTGCAGGTGATCCGGCGCGGGCGGCTCGAATTCGACACCACGGTCGTCAGCGCCGCCGACGGCAGCATCGCGGGTCTGCTCGGCGCCTCACCGGGGGCATCGACCGCCGTGTCGGCCATGCTCGACGTGCTGCAGCGCTGCTTTCCCGAGCGGTATCAGTCATGGCTGGCCACGCTCAAGGAGATGGTGCCGTCGCTGGGCACTGAATTGTCAACTGAGCCGGCGCTGTTCGAGGAGGTGTGGTCATGGAGCACCAAGGTGCTGCAGCTGGAAACGGCAGGGGGGTCGTGACTGTCACGCTGCGCCGCGCGTGGGCGAAAGACCTTGATGCGCCGAGCCTTTACGAACTGCTCAAACTGCGGGTGGAGGTCTTCGTCGTCGAACAGGCCTGCCCTTATCCTGAGCTGGACGGTCGCGACCTGCTCGCCGAAACCCGGCACTTCTGGCTGGAAAAGCCCGACGGCGAAGTCATCTGCACACTGCGGCTGATGGAGGAGCATGCCGGCGGAGAAAAGGCGTTCCGCATCGGCCGGCTCTGCACCAAACGCAACGCCCGCGGCCAAGGCCATACCACCCGGCTGCTGCGCGCTGCGCTGGCCGAGGTCGGCGACTACCCGTGCCGGATCAACGCGCAGGCCTACCTGACGGAGATGTATGCCCAACACGGGTTCGTCCGCGACGGCGACGACTTCATCGAGGACGGTATTCCCCATGTGCCGATGGTGCGGCCGGGCACCGGGGTGGAGGTCCAGCCGTGAAGCCGTATCCGTTCAGTGCGATCGTCGGGCACGACCAGCTGCGGCTTGCGCTGATCCTGTGCGCCGTGCGTCCGGAAATCGGCGGCGTGCTCATTCGCGGCGAGAAGGGCACCGCGAAGTCGACGGCTGTTCGTGGTTTGGCCGCACTGCTGTCCGCCGCCTCCGAGGACGCGCGGCTCGTCGAGCTGCCGATCGGCGCCACCGAGGACCGGGTGATCGGCTCACTGGATCTGCAGCGGGTGCTGCGTGACGGCGAGCATGCCTTCTCGCCGGGGCTGCTGGCCCGCGCCCACGGCGGCGTGCTCTACGTCGACGAGGTCAACTTGCTGCACGATCACCTAGTCGATCTGCTGCTCGACGCCGCGGCGATGGGGCGGGTGCACATCGAGCGCGACGGGATCTCGCATTCCCACGAGGCCCGCTTCGTGCTGATCGGCACGATGAACCCCGAAGAAGGCGAACTGCGTCCGCAACTGCTCGACCGCTTCGGGCTCACCGTCGACGTGCACGCGTCGCGCGACGTCGAGGTGCGCGCCCAGGTCATTCGGCAGCGGATGGCCTACGAAGCCGACCCGGACGCGTTCGCCGCGCGCTATGCCGACGCCGACGCCGAGCTGGCCCGCCGCATCGCCGCCGCCCGCAAGCTTGTTCCCGACGTAGTGTTGCCTGACAACGAATTACGCCGCATCGCCGCGCTGTGCGCGGCGTTCGACGTCGACGGCATGCGCGCCGATCTCGTGGTAGCCCGCACCGCCGCCGCGCATGCCGCCTGGCGCGGGTGCGACACCGTCGACGAAGGCGACATCCGGGTGGCGGCCGAGCTGGCGTTGCCGCATCGCCGCCGCCGCGACCCGTTCGACGATCCCGGTCTTGACCGCGACCAGCTCGACGCGGCCCTGGCACAAGCCGGTGATCCACCCGGCGATCCCGAACCGGATCCTGATCCCGATCCGCCGGGCGGTGGGCAGAGCGTGAACGACGCTGCGCCGCGAGTGAATTCAAGTTCCTCGCAACAAGCTGATTCAATGCGTGACGACCCGCCGCGCCCGGCTTCGCCGCCCTTGCGATCGTCACGGCCCAGCGCGCCGCCGTCGGCCACCTTCCGTCCCCGCGCGCTGAGCGTGCCCGGCGTCGGCGCCGGCGCCCCGGGGCGGCGATCGCGGGCCCGCAACGCTTCTGGTGCAGTCGTGGCCGCCACCGACAGCGTTGACGGGCATGGTCTGCACCTGTTCGGCACCGTGCTGGCCGCCGCCGAGCATGCCAGCGGTCCGGGCAGGCTGCGGCCGCAGCCAGGCGA
>NZ_DASRBZ010000315.1:0-11758 GCF_035653355.1 Mycobacterium sp.
CCAGCAGGTGGATGTAGTCGCCGGCCAGTGTGGCAATGGCCAACGCGCCCATCAGAATCCAGGTATCCGGCTCGAATCCGTCGCGATCCTTTCGCTCCGCCACGGCGCGCCACAAAATCAGCGCTGTCATCAGGCCGTAGAGGCCCATCGCCACCGTCCACAGCGGTACGGCAACCGCCAGCCACCACCGGTGCCCGGTGTAATAGGCAAGCAGCACCATCACGATCACCAGGCCAGACGTGCCAACGCTGGCCAATTCCCAAGCACCGTGCGAACGGTTTCGCAGCGCCGGCCACGGCGTGGCCGACATGTTGCGCGCGGTGATCAGCATCAGCACGAGCCAAGCCGACAACGCTATCGCACCGAGGACGTGGGCGACTATCAGCTGCGAGGCCAGCCGACTGCCCAGCACCGCACATGCGGCAACGAACGTGAACAGCCGCAGCGTGACATCGGGATCAGTGAAGTCCCATACGGCAATCCGGCGCTCGACCGCGGCGGTCGCGATCACCAAAACAACCAGTACCAGCAGAGCGAGGATGGCCAGGGTATCGAGTATTTGGCTGATCCAGGTGTACTGATGATTGCGCGCGGCGATCGACAAGATGCCGGTCGCCATGACCGCCGCGAAAACATCTGGTGCCGGCTCGATGTCGCTGAACCGCAGCCTCACGACGGGCCGAGCAGTTCCACGATCAGATGCCGGATGCCGGTGTGCCGGTTGCTGCGCGCCCATTCGACGGGCGCCGTAACACGCACGGTGTCGAAGCGCGACAGCAACTCCTCGAAGAGCACCCGCAGCTCCAGCCGCGCCAGGTTGGCGCCGAGGCAGTAGTGCACACCCTGCCCGAAGCCCAGGTGCGGGTTCGGTTTTCGAGCAATATCGAATTTATCGGGGCGGTCGAACACTGCTTCGTCGCGGTTGGCTGAGCCTTCCCAGACCAAGACCTTTTGACCGGCCAGGATCGACTGGCCAGCTAAGGTGACCGCCCGGGTGGCGGTGCGCCGCTTGGACGGCGACGGGGACGTCCACCGCACCATCTCCTCGATCGCTGTCGGCAACAACTCGACATCGTTGCGCAGCCGGCGCCACTGTTCGGGGTGTTCGGCCAAGGCGAGCAGGCCGCCGGCAATGGAGTTGCGGGTGGTCTCGGCGCCCGCGCTGAACAACAGATGGAAGAACAGGTAGAGCTCGGCATCGGACAACGCCGGCGCGTCGGGATCGTCGATGGTGGCGTTGGCGACCGTCGACAGCATGTCGTCGGCAGGTTCGGCGCGTTTGCGCGCGATCAGCTTCTGCCCGTAGGCGTACAACTGCGATCCGGCGTCCTCGACGTTCAACCGAGGCATCGACGCGGTGCGGGAGGCGCCGAAATCGAATCCGGGCTCGACCGCCTCGAACAACCAGTGTCGGTCGTCTTCCGGTACGCCCAGCAGGATGCAGATCATCTGCATCGGTAGTTCGGCGGCGATATCGACGACGAAGTCGAACGGCCTGCCGGGCTCAATCGCATCGAGCAGCCGACGCGCCCGCGATCGCAGGTCGTCTTCCACGCGCCGGATCATCCGCGGAGTCAGCCCGGAGCTGACCAGCCGACGGATGTGGGTGTGCCGGGGATCGTCCATCATGTTGAGCACCTGTCCGGCGATCGGCAGGTCCTGCAGCACCGTGCCGCCGAAGGGACGCTCGCCGCCGGTCACCGAGGAGAACGTCACCGGATCACGTAGTACGGCAAGGGTTTCGGTGTAGGTAGCTACCGACCAGAAGCCTTCTCCGTCGGGTGTGTGCTCGGTCGGCTCATGCCAGAACACCGGCGCTTCGCGGCGGTGGACCGCGAACAGGTGATGAGGAAATCCGTTGGCAAAGTTGTCCAGATCGGTGAAGTCGATCTGAGAAAGAGGACCAGTGAGCGCAACAGAGGTCGTCATGGCGCTACAGGATGGCACCCGGGGTGTACTTGGCCGCGTCCGGGTATCGACCGACCAGCGCGTCCACTTCCGCCACCACCGCGTCGACCTGGTCGCCGGCGGCTCCGACGAACGCCTGTTTGTCGGACAGCACAGCGTCCAACGCGTCGCGATCCAGCGGCAGCCGTGGGTCGCCGGCCAGCCGCTCCAAAAGATCGGGCTCGGCGCCTTCCCGCATGGCCAGCGCAGCCGCCACAGCATGTTCGCGGATCACCTCATGCGCCGCCTCGCGACCCATGCCGGCGCGCACCGCGGCGATCAGCACCTTGGTGGTGGCCAAAAACGGTAGATAGCGGTCCAGTTCGCGCTGAATCACCGCGGGGTAGGCGCCGAACTCGTCGAGCACCGTCAAGAAAGTCTCGATCTGCCCGTCGATGGCAAAGAAGCTGTCGGGCAATGCAACTCGGCGCACTACCGAGCAGAACACGTCACCTTCGTTCCACTGCGCCCCGGCGAGTTCGGCCGTCATCGCCGCGTAACCGCGCAGCACCACCTGCAGGCCGTTGACCCGCTCGCAGCTGCGGGTGTTCATCTTGTGCGGCATCGCCGACGACCCGACCTGCCCGGGTGCAAACCCTTCGGTGACCAGGTCATGCCCGGCCATCAGCCGGATGGTGTGCGCCAGCGACGACGGGCCGGCGCCCAACTGCACCAACGCCGACACCACATCGTGGTCCAGCGAGCGAGGATACACCTGCCCGACGCTGGTCAAAACTGTTGAGAAACCGAGGAATTCGGCTACCCGTCGCTCTAACTCGGCCAGCCTGGCCGCATCGCCGTCCAGCAGGTCCAGCATGTCTTGGGCGGTGCCCATCGGGCCCTTGATGCCGCGCAGCGGGTAGCGGTCGATTAACTCGCGCAGCCTGGTCAGCGCGATCAGCGTCTCTTGAGCGGCCGAGGCGAACCGCTTGCCCAATGTGGTGGCCTGGGCGGCGACGTTGTGGCTGCGCCCGGCCATCACCAAATCCCGGTAGGCAACGGCCCGTTCGGCCAACCGGGCCACGACCGCGACGCCGTGGGAGAACACCAGCTCCAACGAGCGACGGATCTGCAGCTGCTCGACGTTCTCGGTGAGGTCGCGGCTGGTCATGCCTTTGTGGATGTGCTCGTGGCCGGCCAGCGCATTGAACTCCTCGATGCGGGCCTTGACGTCGTGGCGCAACACCCGCTCACGCTCGGCGATTGAGGCGAGGTCGACATCCTCGAGGACCCGCTCGTAGTCGGCGATCACATCCGGAGACACGCCGACACCGAGTTCCGCCTGGGCGCGCAGCACCGCCAGCCACAGTCGCCGTTCCGCGACGACCTTGGCCTGCGGCGACCAGATCGCCACCATCTCGGCGCTGGCGTATCGATCGGCCAGCACGTTGGGCATGCTCACAACGACACAGCTTACGGTCGCGATGCGGCAAGCTGGGCGAATGTACTTCGTGGGCGTCGACCTCGCGTGGGGCGAAATCAACCAGAGCGGTGTTGCCGTGGTCGACGCCGACGGTCGGTTGGTGCACGTCGGTACGGCCCACGACGACGCGAGCATCCAGAACGCGCTGTCACCGTATGCCCGCGACGAATGCCTGGTTGCACTCGACGCACCGCTGATTGTGAAGAATCCGACTGGGTACCGGCCCTGCGAGAAGGCGCTGAACCGCGATTTCGGCAAGTTCGAAGCGGGTGCACGCCCGGCCTACACAGGCAGACCCGAGTTCGCGGGTGTTCCGCGCGGAGCCAGGCTGGCCCAAGCGCTCGCCCTCGATATGGACCCGCACTCCCAGGCGAGGCGGCGAGCCATCGAGGTCTACCCGCATCCAGCCGCCGTCGTGCTTTTCGGCTTGGATCGCACGCTGAAGTACAAGCGCGGCCCGCTAGGAACGCGCCAGCGCGAGCTGCTGCGGTTGATGACGCTGATCGAGCGACTGGACGAGGCGACGCCGCGACTGCGGGTGAACCACAACGTGGCCTGGGTCGAGTTGCGCAACAGGGTGACCGCGGCGACTCGCCCCGTCCAGCTGGATGGCGCCGAGGATCCGGTCGACGCCGTGCTCTGCGCGTACATAGCGCTGTACTGGTATCACCGTCGCGACGACATGACGATCTACGGCGATTTCGCGACCGGCTACATCGTCACTCCATCGCTTCCCACTGATCTGGCCGCGCCGCAGGCGGACCGCCGTGACATTGAGGAAGTGGAGCATCGGCTCGCCCGCCTGACTGCACTTCTCGAGCAGGCCCAGCTCGAATTGGAAGCGCTTCGGCAGCAAATCCTTTCCCCAGAGAACTAATCCGGCGCGTCGGCCAGCTGCGCGGCGTCGCCCTGACACGGGTACCTCGACCGCTGGAGGATTGTTATCCGACCGCTAGCGCTTGAATCAGCCGCTCGATCACGGCGCCGGTGTCGCGGCGCGCTTGCTCGTGGTCGTCAGCGCGCGCCAGGTACAACGCTGCTTCCCGCAGTGCGCCCAGCAGGGTATGGGCAGTGGCATCCAGTGGCTGCGGTGGAATACGGCCGACCTCGATCGCATGGGCGAGCAGCGCTCGAACCAGACCGATGTTGTAGCGGTTGCCGATTTCCGTCCACCGTGCCCAACCCAACACGGCCGGAGCGTCGACAAGCACAATCTGGTGGATTTCCGGCTCGGCGCACGCATCCAGCCACGTGTTGGCGCCGAGTCGCATGACCACCAGTGGGTCCGATTGGTCCGCTGCGGCGACAGCCTCCCCAATGCGTTGGCTGACCTCCGCTTCGACCGCCTCGAAGACTGCGGCGAACAGCTCGACTTTGTCGGCGAAGTGGTAATACAACGCGCCGCGGGTGACACCGGCGGTACGCACGATGGTTTCTGTGCCCACTGCGGAGTAGCCGTGCGCGGCGAACAACGGGCGCGCAGCGGCGATCAGCGCCGCTCGTGTCTCGGCCGACCGCATCGCCTGAGTGCGCCGATCCGTCATGAGGCGTTGCCTTTCATACAGCCAGTATGTATTGTCCAAATACGTACATACAGTCTGTATGCATAGGGCATGCAGGTTGGTACGGGCGCATTTGGCCTTTCGGACGAAGGGTTATCGACCATGTCGAGCAGTCGGATCAAAGTTCATTTCTCCAGCGGCGACACCCGCTGCGCCGCCTGGCACTACCCGGGACGCAATCGGGCATGCGTCATCATGGCCGGGGGCCTCGGCGTGACCAAAGAGCCGGGCACCGATCGTTTCGCGAAGGTGTTCAACGACGCAGGCTATACCGTGCTCGCCTTCGACTATCGCCACCTCGGGGAAAGCGGCGGCATGCCCCGGCAGTTGGTGCGCATCGGCGAGCAGTTAGCCGATTGGCAGGCCGCGATCACGTTCGCCGCGACGTTGCCGGACGTCGACCCCACCAAGCTGACGATCTGGGGCTTCTCTTTATCCGGCGGACACGTCTTCAGCATCGCCGCCCGCAACCCTGGGTTGGCTGCGGCGATCGCCCATGCTCCGCTGGCGGACGGGCCGGCCTCGGCGCCCAACGCCTTTCGCCACATGACACCGTTCGCGCTGACCCGGCTTACGGCTCGCGCCCTCGCGGACACCGTCAGCACGGCGGTCGGCCGAGAGCCGGTTCTGGTGCCGCTCGCGGGGCCGCGCGGCACGGTCGCCTCGCTCACCACGCCCGATTCGCTCAATAGCGGCCCGGCACTCAATCCCGGCAACAGATATCCGGAATGGCGTCAGGCTGTCAACGCGCGGGCGGCCTTGGAGATCGGCTTGCAACGACCCGGTCGCCACGCTTCGCGTATCAGGTGTCCACTGCTGGTTGTCGCCTACCAGAACGACGGCGTCGCTCCGCCGAAACCCGCGATCCGCGCTGCGCATCGAGCGCCCCGCGGGGAGCTGGCCCTGCTACCCGGCGGCCACTACGAAGCTTTCCTCACCGGCCACCAGCAAGCGGCCGAGACTCTGCTGTCGTTCCTCGACCGCCACGTCGCCGTCAGCCCGCAAGGCTCGATGGCGCGATAAGGCCCGGGCCACCATTGGCGCTAAATCGCGATCGGCGGCTGCTCAACCGGCGCCAGGGCATCGATGATTTCGATCAGCGTGGAGCGCGCGACATTGCGTGGGTCCTGCCGGTCGTCCACCAATGCGCAGATGACCGCGCCGTCGACCGTGCATATCAGGGTGGAAACCAGTTCCATGCGCACCAAGCGACCCGATCGCTCGATGGCTTCGGCGATAGCATCAGCCCGCTGCCGCACGATCCGGCGCTGGATATCACGCAACGCGGGAAGACGCGCGCACGCGATGTAGCGCTCGTAGCGAGAGATCAGCTGGTCTCGAAGACCAGGACCCGGTTCCTCACTCACCAACAGTTCAACCAGCGCATCGGCGGTGGTCTCCGGTCCACGGCGGCGACGGGACAGGGCCGCGACCCGAGCCCTTAGCTGGGCGATCTCCAACATGCCGATGTGTTCGACCGCGCTGGCGATGAGGTCGTCCAGAGACGAGAAATAGTAGGTGGTCGACGCCAACGGCAGACCGGCCCGGCGCGCGACCGCCCGGTGCCGCACCGCCTCGAAGCCACCCTCGCACAGCAGCTCGGCGGCCGCGCTGACCAGCGCGTACCGCCGGCGTTCTCCCTTCGGAGTAACAGCTGCGGTCACTCCCGTCATGCTGCCAGCCAGCCAGGTACCGCATTGGCCTTTCGGACAAACGCCCTGGCGCCGGCATCCCGCTTGGAGATGCCGAGCGATGCGGTGGGGAGCAGCGGCGCCACCTATGATGCCCGCATGCCCGACTTGACCCGTCGTAGCGTGCTGCGCCTGGGCGCCAGCGCGGCCGCCGGAGCGGTAGGCGCTTATGCGCTTGGCGGGCAGCTTCGTCCGCGGCGTTCGCTTGCCGCGCCGGTGTCGATGGCGGCCACCGGGATTCCGCTGGCGCCGGCCCCACCACTGGAACCAGCTCCGGCACCGGCTGCGGCCCCCACCATGGCCACCGGCTCCTTCGTGTCGGCGGCGCGCGGCGGCATACCAACCAATTGGGCGATCGCCCGCCCGCCGGGCCAGACCAAACCACTGCGGCCGGTCATCGCGCTGCACGGCAAGGGCTCAGATGCGGCCACGGTGATGGCCGGCGGCGTCGAGCAGGGGCTCGCCCAGGCGGTCAAAGCCGGCCTGCCGCCGTTCGCGGTGGTCGCCGTCGACGGCGGCGGTAGCTATTGGCACAAAAGGGCTTCCGGCGAGGATTCAGGCGCCATGGTGCTCAACGAGCTCATCCCCATGCTGAACACGCAGGGGTTGGACACCTCGCGGGTGGCGTTTCTGGGCTGGTCGATGGGCGGCTACGGCGCCCTGCTGCTCGGCAGCAGGCTGGGACCGGCGCGCACCGCGGCCGTCTGCGCGGTGAGCCCCGCGCTGTGGCTGTCGCCAGGGGCCACCGCGCCCGGCGCGTTCGACGGCGCCGACGACTGGTCGGCCAATTCGGTGTTCGGCCAGCCCGCCTTGGCGTCGATCCCGATCCGAGTGGACTGCGGCAATAGCGACCCGTTCTACACGGCGACCCGGCAATTCGTCGCCCAGCTGCCCAACCCGCCAGCGGGCGGCTTCTCGCCCGGTGGACACGACGCCGCATTCTGGAGCTCCCAGCTGCCCGGTGAGCTCAGCTGGATTGCGCCGCTGCTGGTCGCCTAGGGACCCGCGTGGCCAGCTGGACCTGATGTGGTGTACAACTGTTCACTAAGAGAGGTGGATGGCGTTCCGGCCCGCGCTGAGGCAGTAAGCCTGCCGCGACGAACCGCCTCCGGCCCGCACCACGACAGATAAGGAACACAGCGATGACGTTTTCGCTCGATCTCTCCGACGACGTGATCCATGTTCGGGACTGGGTTCATGAGTTCGCTGCCGACGTGGTACGGCCGGCAGCTGCCGAATGGGACGAACGCGAAGAGACGCCATGGCCGATCATCCAGGAAGCCGCCAAGGTGGGCCTGTACTCCATCGACCTGTTTGCTACCCAGGCGGCCGAACCGAGCGGGCTAGGCATGCTGACGGTGTTCGAGGAGATGTTCTGGGGTGACGCGGGGATTGCGTTGTCGATCCTGGGAACTGGGCTGGCTGCGGCGTCGCTGGCGGCTACCGGCACTCAAGAGCAGCTCGCCGAGTGGCTTCCGCAGATGTTCGGCACCGTCGACGAGCCTAAGCTGGCGTCGTTTTGTTCGTCGGAACCGGACGCCGGCTCCGACGTCGGCGCGATCGCGACCCGCGCGCGCTATGACGAGGCGAGCGACGAGTGGGTGCTCAACGGCACGAAAACCTGGGCTACCAACGGTGGTATCGCCAACGTGCACATCGTGGTCGCATCGGTGTATCCCGAGTTGGGTACGCGGGGGCAGGCGACCTTCATCATTCCGCCGGATACACCCGGATTCCGGCAGGGACAGAAGTTCTCCAAGCACGGCATCCGCGCGTCGCACACTGCCGAGGTGATTTTGGAGGACGTGCGGATCCCGGGCCGGTTGATCGTCGGGGGAAAGGAAAAGTTCGACGAACGCATTGCTCGTGCGCGCGAAGGGAAGAGCGCCGGGCGCCACGCGGCTCTAACGACGTTCGAGCGGACCCGGCCTGCGGTGGGCGCGATGGCGTTGGGAGTGGCGCGTGCAGCCTACGAATACGCCTTGGAGTACGCGCAACAGCGCGAGCAGTTCGGCCGGAAGATCGGCGATTTCCAGGCCATCGCATTCAAGCTGGCGGATATGAAGGCCAGGATCGACGCGTCGCGACTGCTGGTGTGGCGGGCCGGGTGGATGGCCCGCAACAACAAGCGGTTCGTCGCCGCAGAGGGCTCGATGGCCAAACTCGTCGCCAGCGAGACGGCGGTGTACGTCACCGACGAAGCGCTGCAAATTCTCGGCGGTAACGGCTACACCCGCGAATACCCGGTGGAGCGCATGCGCCGAGACGCCAAGATCTTCACGATCTTCGAAGGCACCAGCGAAATCCAACGGCTGGTCATGAGCAGGGCGATCACCGGCTTGCCGCTGCGCTGACCCGGGTAGCCGTTACCAGAAGGCTTACCATAGCTGATACGATAAGCGGCTGACGTGCGCCCGCCGGGCAGCGCAGAACCTCAAGGAGGTCGCCCGAATTGGCTAAGCAGGCAGTCGCCGAGAAAAGGCAGCGGCGCGAGCGCGGATCCATCAGCGTCGACGAAATCCTCAACGGCGCTTTTGAAGTCGCCGAGCAAGTGTCGATCGACAACCTGAGCATGCCGCTGCTGGCCAAGCACCTTGACGTCGGTGTGACAAGCATCTACTGGTACTTCCGCAAAAAGGACGACCTGCTGAACGCGATGACCGACCGCGCGCTTGGTCAGTACGACTTCGCTACCCCGTTCGTCGAAGGCCGGGACTGGCGCGACTCGTTGCACGACCACGCCCACAAGATGCGCCAGACTTTCCGGAACAATCCAATCCTCTGCGATCTCATTCTGATTCGGGGAACGTTCGGAAAAGAGGCCACCCAGGCCGCTTTCCAGAAGTTGGAGAAGGCGGTTGCCACCCTGGTCGAGGCTGGGCTGTCGCCCGAGGACGCTTTCGACACCTATGCCTCGATCTCGGTGCACACCCGTGGCTCGGTGGTCCTCGAACGCCTGCAAGCAAAGTCGGCCGGCGACACACCGCACCCCGGCAGCGCGTCGCGTGTCATCGACCCGGCCACCATGCCGCTAATCGCGGAACTGACTCAGAAGGGTCACCGTATCGGTGTGCCCGACGACATCAACTTCGAATACGGCCTCAACTGCATTCTCGATCACGCCAGCCGTCTCATCGAGCAGAACGCGAAAGCTTCTGGTAACAAGACGAAGTCGAAGCGCCAGGCGTCCGGCTAGACCTCGATCACCACGGCCCCGCCTTGACCGCCGCCGGCGCACATCGCGGCCACGCCAACCCCGCCGCCGCGGCGGCCCAGTTCGTGTACGAGTGTGGTGAGCATGCGCGTCCCGGTGGCCGCGATGGGATGGCCCAGGCTGCAGCCGCTGCCGTAGACGTTGACCAGGTCCTCGTCGAGCCCGTACTCGCGGCAAGCGGCGATGGGCACGGAGGCGAACGCCTCGTTGATCTCCCACAGCGCTACGTCGTTGAGGGACAGGTCGGCTCGGTCCAGCACCTTGCCGATCACCCGGACCGCACCCAGCCCGGTGTCGCGCGGTTCGATGCCAACCGCCGCCCACGTCTTGACGCTGCCCAACACGGTGAGTCCTTTTGACCGGGCAAAGTCCTCGTCGGTCAGGGTCAGGGCAGCGGCGGCGTCATTGGTGCCGCTGCTGTTGCCCGCGGTGATGGAAAACCCGTCGATTTCGGGATGGAGAACCTTCAGCGAGGCCAGCTTTTCCATGCTGGTGTCGCGGCGCGGGTGTTCGTCGACGCTGAACTCGATCAGCGTCCCGTCGGCGCCTTGGGTCTTCAGCGGCACGATCTCGTCGACGAACTTGCCGTCGTCGATTGCGGCAATCGCGCGCTGATGCGACCGCAACGCCCAGGCATCCATTTCTTCGCGGGTGATCCCGACCGCTTTCGCCGTGTTCCAGCCCACGGTGATGGACATGTCGCGGGTCGGCGCGTCCGGGGTTTCTGGATGCGACGGCGGCATCCAGCGCTCCTCGAACTCCAGGCTCGGCCCGGGGATGCGCCAGTTCATCAGCGGCCCGGTCGATAGCGACTGCACTCCCCCGGCCACCAGCACGCGCTCGACGCCGCAGCCGATCTGGGCGGCCGCGTTGGCGACCGCGGTCAGGCTCCCTGCGCAATGCCTATTGACCGCCTGCCCGGGCACCGACACCAGTTCCGAGGCCGCGGCCGCATATCGCGCTAAATCGCCGCCGCCGTAATGGGACTCGGCCAAGATGACGTCGTCGATGGCGGCGGGCTCCAACCCGGATCGGCGGACCGCTTCCTGCAGCACGGTGGTTGCCAGCACTTCCGCGGGTGTGTTGACCAACGAGCCTTTAAACGATGTCCCGATGGCGGTCCGCACCGCGCTCACGATGACGGGCTTGGGCATGTCCTCAACCTTCGGCATGTCGGGCTGCGCCGAACGGGCAGCTGGGATTCGAGACAGCAATGGTATCAGCTACCGTAGCAACGACGATAACCGGGGATCAGGCGGTGGGTGTGGCTGCGCTTTTCGGGTTGAGACTGGTCAGGTGCCCGCTTTCGGTGCCCGCGGCGGGGTCGAGTTCACAGTCGACGATCGCCGGCGCGTTGGACGCCACCGCTTCGGCGAGGGCCGATTGCAACTCGGCTGAGGTGGTGACGTGATACCCCTTGCCGCCGAATGCTTCTGCGATTAATTCATGGCGCGCGTGGGCGCTGAGGACGGTCGGCGCCGGATCGGTCCCGCTTGTCGCGGCCTCGTCGCCGCGGTAGACGCCGCCGTTGTTGAGGACGACGACGGTGATCGGCAGTCGGTAGCGGCAAATGGTCTCGAATTCCATGGCGCTGAAGCCAAATGCGCTATCGCCCTCGATCGCGACCACCGGTTGTCCGGTTTCGATGGCCGCGGCGATGGCGTACCCCATGCCGATGCCCATTACTCCCCATGTTCCGCTGTCGAGCCGGTGCCGCGGCGCGTGCATGTCGATGACGTTGCGGGCAATGTCCAACGCGTTGGCGCCCTCGTTGACCACGTAAACGTCCGGATGCTGCGCCACCACGTCGCGCACGGCGCGCAGCGCGTTGTGGAACTGCATCGGGTGCGGATCATCTGCCAGGCGATTGCGCATTGCAGTGTCGTTGTGAGTTCGGCGCTCGGTGAGCTCGCGGGTCCAC